>NZ_JBPKJK010000095.1:0-34689 GCF_051756985.1 Saccharothrix sabaoui | reverse complement strand
AGAAGACCTGGCCGCCCGGCCCGTAGAGCACCACGTTCGAGTCGTTCTGCACGATCAGCCGGTCCGCCGCCGTGCCCCACGTGCCCGTGTTCCACTTCGCCACGCCCGCCGCCGTGTAGACCACCAGGTTGCCGTCACCCTGGAGCACCGCGTGCGTCGCACCCGTGCCGTGCGTGTTCGTGTGCCACAGCGCCTGACCCGCCGCCGTGTACAGCACCAGGTTCCCGTCACCCTGCATGACCAGCGTGAAGCGGCCGTCCGCCGACGTCCGCGACTGGCCCGCCTGGAGCGCCTCGCCGCGCAGCAGCGTGTCGTTCGACGGCTGCGGCGGCGGCGCGGACCCCGTGAACAGCAGCAGGTTCGGCGACCCCGTGCCCGGGTTGGGCACCTTGTTCGGCGTCGCCGCCGACACCAGCGCGTCCCGCACCTGCTGCGGCGTCGCGCCCGGGTTCGCCGCCAGGTGCAGCGCCGCCGCGCCCGCCGCGTGCGGCGACGCCATCGACGTGCCGCTGATCGTGTTCGTCGCCGAGTCGCCCGTGCTCCACGCCGACGTGATGCCCACGCCCGGCGCGAACAGGTCCGTGCACGAACCCCAGTTCGAGAACGACGCCCGGCCGTCGTTGGCGTCGGTCGCGTTGACCGTGATGGCCTCCGCCACCCGCGCCGGCGAGAACGAGCAGGCGTTCGCGTTCGAGTTGCCCGATGCCACCGCGTAGGTGATGCCCGACGCGATCGAGTTGCGCACCGCCGCGTCCAGCGCGTCGTTCGCGCCACCGCCCAGGCTCATGTTCGCCACGGCCGGCTTCACCGCGTTCGCCGTCACCCAGTCCACGCCCGCCACGACGCCCGCGATCGTGCCCGAACCCGAGCACGACAGCACCTTCACGCCGTGCAGCCGCACGCCCTTCGCCACGCCGTGCGCCGTGCCGCCCACCGTGCCCGCGACGTGCGTGCCGTGCCCGTTGCAGTCGGTGTCGTTGCCGTCCCCGGTCGTGTTGACGTCGAACGACGCCCGCCCGCCGAAGTCCTGGTGCGAGGCGCGGATGCCGGTGTCGACGACGTAGGCGTGCACGTTCGGCGCGGTCGTGGCGTAGCCGTAGTTCGCGTTGAGCGGCAGGTCGCGCTGGTCGACCCGGTCCAGGCCCCACGACGGCGGGTTCGGCTGGTCGGCCGCCACCCGCACGTACCGGTCCTGGGTGACGTAGTCCACCGCCGGGTCGGCGGCCAGCCGCTTCGCCGCCGCCTCCGACATCGTGGCGGCGAACCCGTCCAGGGCCGCCGAGTACCGGTGCGTGACCCGCCCGTCCACCTCCGAGGTGAACGCGCGGCCCTCCTTCAGCACGACGACGTAGCTGCCGGCCACGGCGTCCGGGCCGCCCGCGTCGCGGATCGACGCCTCGGCGGCCTGGGCGGGTGCGGCGACCAGCGCCGCGGTGGCGACGGCTATCGCGCCGGCACCCGCCAACCTGGTCCAGGGCGCGCGGAACTCTCCCATGTCGGGTTCTCCCTCGTGCGGGGTCGTGGATCAAGGGGGTTCGCGCGAACCCCTCGACCATGGCACGGGGTGAACTGCCGTCACAGGGCGTGGCGACGGGTCCTTCGGGCGGTCCTTCGGTCGGGTGGCCCCGATCGGCGCACCGCGGTCAGTACACGGGGCCGGTGTACTTCTCGCCCGGCCCCTGCCCCGGCTCGTCCGGGTACGCCGACGCCTCGCGGAACGCCCGCTGCACCGACTGGAGCCCCTCGCGCAGGGGACCCGCGTGCGGCCCCAGGTACTCCGCCGACGCCGTGACCAGCCCCGCCAGGGCGGTGATCAGGCGGCGGGCCTCGTCCAGGTCGCGGCGCGGGCTCGTGTCGGGGTCCTCGTCGGCCAGGCCGAGGCGCTCGGCGGCGGAGCTGAGCAGCATGATCGCCGCCTTGCTGATCACCTCCACGCTGGGGACGTCGGAGAGCTCGCGGACGTTGTCGGGGGCGTTGTCGGCAGGCAGGTCGGTCACGCGGGACATTCTCGCAACCCCGTCGGACGGCTCGCCGGTTCGGGGGTTGACAAGCCCGTCTGCTACTATCTTTGGCGCGACCAGTCCCCACCCGTGTGGGGACGGCAAGTGGAGCCCCGCTCCCACCCGCGTCCGCCGCTTCGAGCAGGTGGCCGGGTCCGGTCCGGTGAAGGGTGGACTGCGCCCTTCGCCGTGCGATCGGTCGGAAGCGGGCCTCACACCGGGCAGGTGTGGGGCCTCTTGTCTTTGGCGCACAACGAGTCACAAAGGACGTGAATGACAAGTCCCTCGAACCGAGGTGCTCCTGTGAGCACCGAGCCGCGCATCAACGACCGCATCCGCGTGCCCGAGGTTCGACTGGTCGGGCCGAACGGCGAGCAGGTCGGGATCGTTCGCATCGAGGACGCGCTCCGACTCGCCCAGGAATCGGATCTCGACCTCGTCGAGGTCGCCGCGCAGGCTCGGCCGCCCGTCTGCAAGCTCATGGACTACGGCAAGTTCAAGTACGAGAGCGCGCAGAAGGCCCGCGAGTCACGCCGCAACCAGCAGCTGACGGTCATCAAGGAGCAGAAGCTCCGCCCGAAGATCGACCCGCACGACTACCAGACGAAGAAGGGCCACGTGGCCCGCTTCCTGTCGCACGGGAACAAGGTCAAGGTGACCATCATGTTCCGCGGCCGTGAGCAGTCCCGGCCGGAGCTGGGCTACCGGCTGCTCCAGAAGCTCGCTGAGGACGTCGCGGAGCTGGGGTTCGTCGAGTCCAACCCGAAGCAGGACGGCCGCAACATGATCATGGTGCTGGCCCCGCACAAGACCACGAAGACCCGCCCGATCAGGAGCGACAGCGCCGAGGACGAGGCGCCGGCGGAGTCTGTCGAGGAGTGAAGTCCCGGCCCCCAGGGGTCGGGAACCGGTGCCCCCGGCCCTCACGGGCCGGCGGGCGAGCATGGCCGCCCCCATCCCCGGTGGCTGCACGAGACTGAGGACGGAAATGCCCAAGAACAAGAGCCACAGCGGGACCTCCAAGCGCGTGAAGGTCACCGGCAGCGGCAAGCTGCTCCGTGAGAAGGCCGGCAAGCGCCACCTGCTGGAGAAGAAGTCCAGCAAGCTGACCCGCCGCCTCTCCGGCACCACCGAGGTCGCCAAGAACGACGTGCCGCGGCTGAAGAAGCTGCTGGGCCTCTAAGACCTTCCCCCTTGAACACCCGGGGCCCCTCACCCGGCCCCACGAGATCGACAGGACGGACCCGTGGCACGCGTCAAAAGGGCAGTGAACGCCCAGAAGAAGCGCCGTACCACCCTTGAGCTCGCCAGCGGCTACCGCGGCCAGCGTTCGAGGCTGTACCGCAAGGCCAAGGAGCAGGTGCTCCACTCGCTCAACTACGCCTACCGGGACCGCCGCGCCCGCAAGGGCGACTTCCGGAAGCTGTGGATCCAGCGCATCAACGCCGGTGTCCGCGCCAACGGCATGACGTACAACCGCTTCATCCAGGGCCTGCGCCTGGCCGGCATCGAGGTGGACCGCAAGATCCTCGCCGAGCTGGCCGTCAGCGACGCCGCCGCCTTCGCCGCGCTGGTCGAGGCCGCTCGCGCCGCCCTGCCGGACGACGTCAACGCGCCCGCCCAGGACCAGGGCTGAGCGGCGACGACCGCGCACCACGACCCGGGGATGCTCCGTTCACCGAGCGGACACCCCGGGTCGTTGCCGCTCGGCGGCTGACCAGGCGCTCCGGCCGCGACCGCGCCGGGCGCTTCCTCGCCGAGGGCGCGCAGGCGGTGCGCGAAGCCCTCGCCTGGGCCGACGCCGGGCGCGGCGAGGTGCACGAGCTGTTCGTCACCGCCGTCGCCGCCACCCGCAACCCCGACCTGGTGCGCGCCGCCGTCGACGCGGGCGTGCGGATCAGCGGCGTCACCGACAAGGCCGCCGCCGCGCTGTCGGAAACCGTGACGCCCCAGGGCGTCGTCGCCGTCTGCTCACCCGTGGACGTGTCGCCCGCCGACGCGCTGGTCCCCGGCGTGCGGCTGGTCGCGGTCCTGCACGGGGTGACCGACCCCGGCAACGCGGGCACCGTGGTGCGCGTCGCCGACGCGGCGGGCGCCGACGCGGTGGTCTTCGCCGGCGACACGGTCGACCCGCACAACGGCAAGTGCGTCCGCGCGTCCACCGGCAGCGTCTTCCACCTGCCCATCACGCGCGTCCGCGACGCGTCCGAGGCGTTCGACGCGCTGCGCGCGGCCGGCCTGCGCCTCGTCGCCGCCGACGGCTACGCACCCGAGGACCTCGTCACCGCCGACCTGCGCGGCGACCTGGCCACCCCCACCGCGTGGGTGTTCGGCAGCGAGGCCCACGGCCTGCCCGACGACGTGGTGGCCGGCCTCGACGCGGCGCTCAAGGTGCCCATCTACGGCGGCGCGGAAAGCCTCAACCTGGCCACCGCCGCCGCCGTGTGCCTCTACGCCTCGGCCCGCGCCCAACGCTCCTGACCGGCCCGGGTCCGACCGGCCCCGCTCCCGACCGGTCCGGGTCCGATCGGGCCGGGTGCCCGGTCCGGTCGTGCCCGGTCCGGTCACACCTGGTCGCCCGGCGCGACCAGCCCCGTCTCGTAGGCCAGCACCACGGCCTGCGCCCGGTCGCGCAACGCCAGCTTCGCGAAGATGCGGGCCACGTGCGTCTTCACCGTCGCCTCGCTGAGGACCAGCGCCGAGGCCAGCTCGGCGTTCGACAGGCCCCGGCCCAACAGGGTCAGCACCTCCCGCTCGCGCGGCGTCAACGACGCCAGGTCCCGGTGCACCGCAGGCCCCGACGCCGCGCCGCCCGACGCGAATCGCTCCACCAGCCGCCGCGTGATCGACGGCGCCAGCAGCGCGTCCCCCGTGTCGACCAGGCGCACCGCCGCCACCAGGTGCTCCGGCGTGACGTCCTTCAACAGGAACCCGCTCGCCCCCGCCGCCAACGCCGAGTACACGTACCGGTCCAGGTCGAACGTCGTCAGCATCAGCACCCGGCACCCCGGCGACAGCCCCAGCACGCGGCGGGTCGCCTCCAGGCCGTCCACGACGGGCATCCGGACGTCCATCAGCACCACGTCCGGCCGCAGCGCCCGCACCAGCTCCACCGCCTCCGCCCCGTCGGCGGCCTCACCCACCACGTCGACGCCGCCCGACGCCAGGATCATCCGGAAACCCGTGCGCACCAACGCCTGGTCGTCGGCGATCACCACCCGCGGCCCGGCACCCGTCACGGCCGCTCCAGGGGAATCCGCGCCCTGACCCGGAACCCGCCGCCCAACCGCCGCCGCGCGTCCAGGTCACCGCCGAACACCGCCACCCGCTGCCGCAACCCCGCCAGACCGCGACCCTCGTCGTTGTTCAGGTTGTCGTTCACTTTGTCGTTCACCTTGTTCAGCCCGGCCACCCGCGTGTTCGGTTTGTCGTTCGTCTTGTTCAGCGCGCTCGGCCCGCCGTTCAGCACCTCCACCCGCAGGTAGTGGTCCGCGTACCGCACCGTCACCTCCGCCGTCGACCCGTCACCGTGCTTCAACGCGTTCGTCAACGCCTCCTGGATGATCCGGTACGCCGTCAGGTCCACCCCCGACGGCAACGGCCTCGGCTCACCCGAGATCCGCACCTCCACCGGCAACCCCGCGAACGCGATCCGGTCCACCAGCGGCCCCAGCACCCGCAGGCTCGGCTGCGGCGACAGGTCCGACGGCTCCCCGCCGTCCGCGGGCGGCGCCAGCACACCCAGCAGGTGCCGCAGCTCCGTCATCGCGTCCCGCCCCGCCGACTCCACCGCCCACAACGCCGCCGCGGCCTGCCCCGGCTCGGCGTCGAGCACCCGCCGCGCCGCACCCGCCTGCACCACCATCACGCTCACGTTGTGGCTCACGATGTCGTGCAGCTCCCGCGCGATCCGCGCGCGCTCCGCGTCCACCGCGCCCCGCGCCGCGCTCTCCCGCTCCCGCTCCAACAACCAGCCGCGCTCCTCCAACGCCCTCGTGAACGCGCGCCGCGCGCGGACCAACCGCGCCGCCAGCACACCGGCCACCGCCACCACCACCGCCACGACCAGCCACGGCACCCACACGGCGGCCACTGTCCCAGCCCGCGCACCGCCCGCGCATCACCTCCGCGCCCCATCCCGACCCGCGCCTACATCCCCGGGATGACCCCGCCCCGCCGGATACCACCCCGGCCCGATGCCCCGACCCGCGCACCTGCCACAGGATTGCCCACCGTGACGACAGAAGACAGCACGAAGCGGGTGGTCGTGGAACTGACCGCCGTCCGCAAGGAGTACAGCGACTCCGTCGCACTCGACGACGTCTCGCTGCGCGTCCACGCGGGGGAGGCCGTCGCGGTCATGGGCCCCTCCGGCAGCGGCAAGTCCACCCTGCTCAACATGATCGCCGGCCTCGACCGGCCCACCTCGGGCTCCGTCGTCGTCAACGGCGACGACCTCGGCGGCCTGGGCGAAACCGGCCTGGCCCTGTTCCGCCGCCGCCGCATCGGCATGATCTTCCAGTTCTTCAACCTCCTCGACGACCTCCCCGCCCTCGACAACGTCGCCCTCGCCGCCCAGCTCACCGGCACCCCCGCCGCCCAGGCCCGCGCACGCGCCCTCGAACTCCTCGACGAACTCGGCGTCGCCAACCGCCGCAACACCTACCCCGCCCAGCTCAGCGGCGGTGAACGACAACGCGTCGCGGTCGCCAGGGCACTCGTGAACCGCCCCGCCCTGCTGCTCGCCGACGAACCCACCGGCGCGCTCGACAGCCGCGCGGGCGACCAGGTCGTCGACCTCCTGCTCGACCTCAACCAGATCGGCCAGACCCTCCTGCTCGTCACCCACGACGAACGGCTCGCCACCCGCTGCGCGGGCCGGGTCGTCGAGGTCGTCGACGGCCGGATCGCCCGCGAGACCAGCGTGGAGCGGACGCCGTGACCGCCGTGTGGCGGGTCGCCGGCGCCGCGGTGCGGCGCCGCAAGCTCCAGACGACCGTGATCGCCGTCGTGACCGGCGTGTCCACCGCGACGATCGTGGTCGCCCTCGGACTGCTCACCTCCGCGTCGGCCCCCTTCGACCGGGCGCACACCCAGCAGAACGGCGCCCACCTCGTCGCCGCCTACGACGCCACCGCCGCACCCGACGACCAGCTCACCGCCGCCGCGTCCTCCCCGCTGGTCACCGCCGTGGCCGGACCGTTCGACCAGGTCACCCTCGACACCGCCGGCTCCCGCATCGCCCCCGCCCTCACCACCGCGGGCCGCGCCGACCCCGGCGGCGACGTCGACCGCCTCGACGTGTGGCAAGGCCGCTGGGTCGACGGACCCGGCGAGATCGTCCTCGCCCGGAACCCCGGCGAACTCGGCCCCACCCGCCTCGGCGACCGCGTCGACGTCCCCGGACGCCCCGCCCTCACCATCGTCGGCTTCGCCCACTCCGTCAGCACCTCCGCCGACGCCTGGGTCACCCCCGACCAGATGGCGGCCCTCGACCCGACCGACACCCAGCTCCTCTACCGCTTCACCGCCGCAGCCACCGCCGACGACATCGCCGCCGGCCAAGCCGCCGTCACCGCGGGCCTCCCGCCGGACGCGCTGCTCGGCACCCGGTCGTACCTCACGACCAAGCAGCAGGTCATCGCCGAGTCCGGCGTCTACATCCCGTTCCTCGTCGTGTTCGGCATCCTCGGCGTGGTGGTCGCGGTCCTCATCGTGGCCAACGTGATCAGCGGCGCCGTCGTGGCCGGGTACCGGCACATCGGCGTGCTCAAGTCCCTCGGGTTCACCCCCGACCAGGTGATGGCCGTCTACCTGGTCCTGGTCACGGTCCCGGCCGCCGCCGGCTGCGTGGCCGGCACCCTCCTCGGCAACCTCGCCGCCCGGCAGATGCTCGAAGACGCCTTCGCGGGCTTCGGCGCCACCGACATCGGCATCGACCCGTGGGTGAACGCCGTCGCGCTGCTCGGGATGCCCGCCGTCGTGCTCCTGGCCGCCTCGGTGTCCGCCCTGCGCGCCCGCCGCCTACCGGCCGCGCGGGCGATCAGCGCGGGCAGCGCGCCGGGAGGTGGACGCGCGCTCGCCATCCAGCGCCGACTGGCCGGGACGCACCTGCCGAGAGCGGTCAGCCTGGGCCTGGGCGTGCCCTTCGCCCGCCCGGCGCGCAGCACCCTCACCCTGGCCGCGGTGGTGCTCGGCGTGGTCACCGTGACCCTGGCGCTGGGCATCACGATGTCCGTCACCGCCTACCGCGACGCGGTAGCCCCGTCCCACCACGACCGAGTGGAACTGCTGACCAACCGCCCACCCCCGACCGCCCCGCCCACAGCCACCCCGCCCACAGCCACCCCGGGCGCGGCCACCCCGCCCCCACCCATCCCGCCAAGACCGAACCGAACCCCCCACACCCCCACCACCGAACCGGAACTGAGCGACCCCGAGGACGAGGCCCTGCTGCGCTCACTCCCCGGCGCGACCGCCGTGGCGGCCCTGACCCACCGTGCGGTCGGCGTGGCCGGCGGCGGCCAACTCGCGGGCGTCACGTTCTACCGAGGCGACGCCACCGCCCTGAGCCCGCAGGTGCTGTCGGGCCACTGGCCGAACGGCCCGGGACAGCTGGCGGTCCCGTCGAGGTTCCTGAACCAGCGCGGCCTGGCGATCGGCGACACCGTCACCCTCGAACTCGAAGGCAACCGCGCCCAGGTGCGGATCGTCGGCGTCGTCCTGGCCAACAACGCCAGTGAGACCTTCTCCAACTGGGACACCCTGCGGCTGCTGGCCCCGGACGCGCCAGCCGACACCTACCAGGTGCGCCTCGCGCCGGGCACCGACCAGCAGGCGTACCTCGACGCGGCCGAGGCGGGCGACGCGGGCCTGCTCCCCGCGCCACCGCGCGACAACACCTCGTCGCAGGCCGTGGTCATCATCAGCACCGCCACGCTCCTCACGCTGGTGCTCGGAGCCGTGGCCGCCCTGGGCGTCTTCAACACCGTCGTCCTCAACGCCCGCGAACGCCGCCGCGACCTGGGCATGCTCAAGTCGATCGGCATGACCCCCCGCCAGGTCACGACCATGCTGGTGACCTCCATGGCCGCGCTGGGCGTGCTGGGCGGCCTCATCGGCCTGCCGCTGGGGGTCGCGGCGCACAGCCTGGTCGCGCCGGCCATGATGCGCGCGGCGCAGGCCGACGTGCTCGACGTCGTCGTGGACGTCTACCAGCCCGCTGTGCTCGTCGGCCCCGTGCTGGCCGGGGTGCTCATCACCGTGCTGGGGGCGCTGTTCCCCGCCAGGGCCGCGGCGCGGACGACCATCGCGGAGGTCCTGCGCAACGAGTGACCGCCGGTGAGCGACCGCCCGCCGGTGACCACTGGCCGCTGACCGCCGGTGAGTGACCGCCAGCCGGCGAGCGCCCGCCAGCCGCTGACCGCCGGCGGGCGATTGCAGGGGGCAGCCACCGGAGGGCGGCTGCTGGCCGGCGGCCGCGAGGGGTGGCCGCCGGCGAGTGGCTGTTGGCCGGCGGCAGTCGGGGGTGGCCGTCGGCGAGCCGCCGCTGCGCTGGTGGCCGGTGGCGCTGGTGGCCGGTGGCGCTGTCGGTCGGTGGCGCTTCCGGTTGGTGGCTGGGGCGGTGGTTGTGGGGCGGCGGTTGTGGGTGTGGTGTGCGGAGGCCGGCGGTGCTGGGCGCTTGGGCCGGCCTCCTTCCTCGTTCAAGGCGACGCTCGACCGGCGTTGTGGTTCTAGCTGCGCGGCCGGTTGTGGTCAGGTTCGCTCGATTCGGTGGTCTTGCTTGACATCCGGCTCAGGACTCCAGCCTCGTGGTCAGGGCTCTGAGCAGGGGGTCGGTCTGGGCGGGTTTGTCCTGCGCCCTCAACGCTTCCTCCAGCACGTTCGCCGTGTCGCCGAGGATCTGGGGCGGCGTGCTGTCGGTGATGAGGGTCCCCGCCCGGCGCGCTTCCGACTCGGCGTTCTCGGCGTCGCCGGACTCCAGGAGGAACCGGGCTCCCCGCGCGACCAGGAACGCCTGCCAGTCGACGTCACCCATCTGCGCGGCCAGTTCCTCGGCCACGCCGTTCTGCTCCACGGCCTCGGCGTGCTCCCCGGCCTGGACGTGCAGGAACGCCCTGATCGCGGCGATCCGCGCGGTCAGGTGGGTGCGGTGGTCGGTGTCCTCCACCTCGGGCAGCAGGCGTTCCGCCGCGCTCAGGGTGGTGGCGCACTCGGCGGTCTCCTCGTTCGGCAGCGCGGCCGCCGCCTCGACCAGGGAGCCCGCGGCCTCGGCGTCGTCCGGCACCTGCTGCCACGCCGCCGCCGCGCCCTGGTAGGCGGAGGCGGCTTCGAGCGGGCGGTCCAGGCGGCGCAGGACGCTGCCCAGCAGGTCGAGGACCATGGCCCTGCGCCACGCCTCGTCCGGCGGGACGAGGCCGAGCGCGTGCTCCAGGTGGCGGCGGGCGGCGTCGGTCTCGTCGAGGCGGGCGCAGACCTGGCCCAGCCGGTAGCGGATGGGCACGACGACGTCCGGGTCGACGTCGCCGGACTCGACCACGCGGACGGCTTCCTCCAACGCCTCGGCGGCCTCCACGAACCGGCCCGACTTGAGGTAGCCGCCGGCCAGGGCGTAGCACGCCTTGGCCACGTCGTCCGGCACGCCCACCTCGTGCCCGGCGGCCACGGCGTCGCGCAGCTCCACGAGGTGCGCGGCCTCCACGCCGAGCCGCTCCACGGACGCCACGCGCTGCCGGTGCGCCTCGGCGGTCCACGGCCCGCGCGGCACGCTGAACGCGCGCACGAACTCCTCCGCCGTCGCCACCGCCTCGGCGTCACCGCGCACGGTCCGGATCTTCAGCAGCAGGCGCAGCGCGTCGAACCGCACGGACGCGGGCGCGTCGTCCGCCAGCACGTCGACGACCTCGGCGTGCGCCTCGTCCAGCTCGCCCACCGTCGCCAGGTGCTGGGCCCGGTCGCAGCGCGCCCGCGACACCAGCTCGGGCACCTCGGCGCGCGCCAGCTCCAGCGCCTGCGCGGCGAGCACGCCCTGCTCGTCGTGCTCGTCGGCCTCGGCGAGCAGGTCGGCCAGCAGCAGCCTGGTCAGCACACGCGTGTACGCGGTGCCCGCGACCTCGGCCTCGGCCAGGCACGTGCGCGCCACCTCGGTGCACTCGTCCAGGGCGTCCTCGACGGCCTCGGCGCGCAGGCCGGCGCCCCGCGCCCGGTAGCGGTTGGCCAGGTCGTGCTCGCCGCACGCGGCCAGCCGCGCGACGCCCTCGTCCAGCTCGGCCAGCACCTCGTCGCGCGGGCGGACGTGCGCGCCGGAGATGGCCCGCCGCACCGCCACCAGCGCGGCCAGCGGTTCGGGCAGCAGCGGGTCGAGGTCGGCGGGCAGCGACCGCAGCAGCCGCATGCCGGTGATGAACTCGCCCGTGTCGAACGCCTCGCACATGGCGTGCGCCAGCTCCACCGGGTCGCCGACCGCGACCGGCTCCTCCTCCGCGACGGGCGCGGGCGGCGCGGCGACCGGCACCGCCAGTGGCACGGGGGCCGTGTCCGGCCGCTCCAGGGTCTCCCGGATGCGCCTGCTCATCGCGTCCGACCCGTTGCGCCGGTCGAACCGGGCGGCCAGGTCGAGCGCCTGCTCCTCCAGCAGCGCCCGCAGCCGGGCCGCCGTCAGCACGGTGGCCGTGCCGTCGCGCGGAACGGCGAACTCCTCGTCCGGGTCGACCCGGCTGAGCAGCAGCGCCGCGCCCGCCGAGAAGTGCGCGGCCTGCGACGGGCTGGTCGAGTGGTGCACCCGGTGCAGGTGGCCGCGCAGCAGGTCGACGCCGCGGCGCACGTTGCCCGACGTCGCGCAGAACACCAGGTGGTCGTCCAGGTAGCCGCCGACGAGGTCGTCGCGGATCAGCCGGTGCGCCACGACGTGCGCCCGCCGGGCCCGCTCCACGTCGCCCAGCGCGACGAACGCGGGCGTCAGCGTGGTGAGGATGCCCTGCGGCTGGGTGGCGCAGCCCGTCTCCTGCTCCAGCTGGTGCTCGGCGTGCGCGACGGCCTCGGCGTGCCTGCCCTGCCGGATCAGGTGCCCGGCCTGCTCCTCGACGACGCACGCCTCGCAGTCGCTCATCGGCCCGCGGTCGACCGCCAGGTACCGGGCGAAGTGCTCCCGGTACGCCTCGTCGTCGCCGACGTGCGCGGCCAGGTCGGCGCGCGCGCCGTGCACGGGCTGCATCGAGTACCCGAGCCGCTGGTAGCGGGCGGCGAGCTGGTCGACGAACGACTCGATCTGCGCCAGCGTGAACCTCGGGTCGGCGATCAGGCCCGACACGATCCACTTGTGCGCCCAGTCGAAGCTGTGCGTCTCCCACTCGTCGAACGCGCCCGGGTCGCGCTTCTCCGCCGTGCCGCACCACGCGAACGGGGCCAGCATCAGGTCGTAGCGGCCCAGGTCGTAGGCGGAGCGGATCAGCGCGATCCGGCAGCTCACGGCCAGCGGCAGGTGGTCGACGGCGTCCGCGGCGCGGGCCGCGCGCTCCAGCGCCTCGTGCCGCGCCATGCCCTCGGGCATGTGGTACGCCTCGACGAACTGGCGCTCGGCGGCGTCCTTCTCCTCGCTCATCAACGGTCTCCCACGGCGCGGTCCAGCAGTTCCAGGAACGAGCGGTTCAGCGCGGCGGTGTCCTTCGGGCGCATCGGCCGCCGGGCCTGCAGCAGGGCGTGCACGTACAGCGACTCCATGGTCAGCTCCACCAGCGCCGCGTCGGTCAGCCTCGCCAGGCGCCGCACCAGCGGGTTGCGGCAGTTCAGCACGAGGCGCTGCGCGGCGTCGGACGACGAGGACTCGACGAGGCTGCCCAGCAGTTCCGCCCACAGCGGGTCGGCCTGCTCGCCCGCCTGCTGCGCGTCCCGCCTGCGCTCGGCCTCGGCGTTCGTGACCAGCAGCGCGGGCAGCGTGCCCGGGTCGAAGTCGCGCGGCACGGCCTCGCAGTCGTGCCGCTCCAGGACGTCCTTGGCCAGCACGAGGCGTTCGCGCAGGGCGCGTTCCAGCTCCGGTTCGGGGTCGCCGAGGGCGGCCAGCACCTCGCTCGGGGCGACGCGGCGCGCGGCGGCCGGGCCGTCGAGGGCGACGAGCCGGTCCATGATCTCGGCGTCGTAGGCGTAGCCCGCGTTGACCAGGCCCATGCCCTGGGCGTGCGCGACCGGCGCGAGCTGGCGGAACTCGTCGACGTCCGGGACGTGCGCGACCGTGCCGTGCCGGCGGCGGAACTGGCGCAGCGACTGCGGGCCGTCGGTGGTCTCGAACGGCAGCCACCGCTCGACCAGGCGCAGCATCTCGTCGTCGGCGCGGGCCAGCGACTTGATGCCCAGGTGGTGCGCGTCGAGCAGGGCGCGGGTGCGGTCGGGGTCGGTCGCGTCGAGCCGCACGAGCCAGTCGCGGACCTGGCGGCCCAGCTCCTCGCGCACCGCGAGCAGCGTCTCGTCCTGGTAGAGCGACTCGCGGCTCGCGGTCGGGCGCAGCGACGTCGAGTCGACCGCGCAGCGCACGAAGTACGCCCACTCCGGCAGCAGGCCCTCGATGGAGTCGCCGACCAGCATCCGCTTCAGGTAGACGCGGTGCGACTGGCGGGCGCCGGGGTGCACGCCGCCCGGCAGGACGTACGCGACGCCCCTGAGGCCGACGGTGGGCACCTCGACGGGGATCGCGTCGAACGGCCGCACGCCCAGCACGCGCTCGCCGTAGGCCAGGGCGTCGTCGCCGGTCCACGGCAGCTCGTCGTGCGTGACCACCTCGCCGCCGACCCGGACGGTCACCGGCAGCAGCTCGCCGTACTCGGTGACCAGGGCCTTGACGACGTCGTGCTCCAGCCAGTGCTCGGCGTCGCGGTGCGGCACCAGCTCGATCGTGGTGCCGACCTCGGCCCGCTCGGCCGCGGTGACCTCGTAGGCGCCGCTCGCGTCGGCGGTCCAGCGCACGGCGGGACCGCCCCTGGCCGACCGGGTGGTCAGGTTGACGCGCTCGGCGACCAGGAACGCGGACAGCAGGCCCACGCCGAACTGGCCCAGGAAGCCCTGGCGGGCGAAGCCCAGGTCGTCGCGCTTGGACGTGCGGCCGAGCGTGGAGAGCAGGTCGTGCACCTCGTGCTCGGTGAGGCCGATGCCGGTGTCGGAGATGCGGAAGGTGCCGCCTGGGGACCCGACCGGCTCGATCACCACCTCGCCCGGCGCGTCCGGCTGGAGCGCGCGGCGGGCGGTGATCGCGTCCACCGCGTTCTGGAGCAGTTCGCGCGCGTAGACGCGGGGGCCGCTGTAGAGGTGGTGGCTGAGCAGGTCGATGATGCCGCGCAGGTCGACACCGAAGGTGTGTGCCAAGTGGAGTTCACCTCGGGGTCAAGGTCGCGTGTGACGGACGATTCTAGGTTCGTTCGCGCGGCTCGTGGTCCGGTTTTCCGCTGTTCGCCCGCCGGTCCCGCTCGCGACCGCAAGACTGCCACGACCCACCGACAATCCCGCGGTCGCGCCCCGGAGCGCGACGCGACCCGCGGCCGGGGGAGCGGTGACCGGCGCGGGGCGCGGCCCGGCGCGGCGAGCCGAGGTCACGGAGCACGGCCGCGCCGGACGGCGGTTCATGCCGGTCGGGCCCCATCACCTAGGATCGGTCCGCCGCTCCGCGTCCCTCGCGGAGGGGGATATCCACCTGTTGTCCGTGACGGGAGCTGTCCACCAACCATGTCCGGAGCCAACGACCCGTACGACCCGAAGCAGGTCGCGGCGCTCTCCCCGGAGGCGCTGGGCGCGGCGGTCGAGCAGGCTCGGGAGGCGTTCGCCAAGGCGGCCGACCTCGACGAGCTGGCCGCCGTGAAGCCGAGCCACCTGGGCGACCGCTCGCCGGTGCTGCTGGCGCGCCGCGAGATCGGCGCCCTGCCGCCCGCCGCGAAGGCCGAGGCGGGCAAGCGGGTGAACGAGGCGCAGAACGCGGTCAAGCTCGCGTTCGAGGAGCGGCGCGGCGAGCTCCAGGCGGAGCGCGACGAGCGCGTGCTGCGCGAGGAGGCGGTCGACGTCACGCTGCCGTGGGACCGCGTCCCGCGCGGCGCGCGGCACCCGATCTCCACGCTCGCCGAGCGCGTCGCCGACGTGTTCGTGGCCATGGGCTACGAGGTCGCCGAGGGCCCCGAGCTGGAGACCGAGTGGTTCAACTTCGACGCGTTGAACTTCGGCAAGGACCACCCGGCGCGGACCATGCAGGACACGTTCTACGTCGCGCCCGCCGACTCCGGCCTGGTGCTGCGCACGCACACCAGCCCGGTGCAGGCCCGCACGCTGCTGGACCGCGAGCCGCCCGTGTACGTGGTGTGCCCCGGCCGCACGTTCCGCACCGACGAGCTGGACGCCACGCACACCCCGGTGTTCCACCAGGTCGAGGGCCTGGCCGTGGACAAGGGCCTGACCATGGCGCACCTGAAGGGCACGCTCGACGCGTTCGCCCGCGCCATGTTCGGCGAGGGCTCCCGCACCCGCCTGCGCCCGAGCTTCTTCCCCTTCACCGAGCCGTCCGCCGAGGTGGACGTGTGGTTCCCGGAGAAGAAGGGCGGCGCGGGCTGGGTCGAGTGGGGCGGCTGCGGCATGGTCAACCCGAACGTGTTGCGCAACTGCGGCGTCGACCCCGGCACCTACTCGGGCTTCGCGTTCGGCATGGGCCTGGAGCGCACCCTGCAGTTCCGCAACGGGCTGCCCGACATGCGGGACATGGTCGAGGGCGACGTCCGCTTCACCCAGCCATTCGGAACGGAGGCCTGACCGGTGCGCATTCCGGTTACCTGGCTGGTCGAGAACCTCGAGTTCACCGAGACCCCCACGCCAGAGCAGCTCGCCGAGGCGTTCACGCGGATCGGCATCGAGGTGGAGGACGTCCACCGGCTCGACGGCGTCACCGGTCCGCTGGTCGCGGGCCGCGTGGTGGAGATCGAGGAGCTGACCGAGTTCAAGAAGCCGATCCGCTTCTGCCGGGTCGAGGTCGGCCCGGACCAGGTCAACGGCATCGTCTGCGGCGCGTCGAACTTCCGCGAGGGCGACACGGTCGTGGTGGCGCTGCCCGGCGCGGTGCTGCCCGGCGGGTTCGCCATCTCCGCCCGCAAGACCTACGGCAGGACCAGCGAGGGCATGATCTGCTCGGCCCGCGAGGTGGGCCTGGGCGACGACCACGCCGGGATCATGGTGCTGCCCAGCGGCACCGCGCAGCCCGGTGACGACGCCGTCGAGCTGCTCGGCCTGGGCGACGCGGTCATCGAGGTCTCGCCGACCCCGGACCGCGGCTACGCGTTCTCGGTGCGCGGCCTGGCCCGCGAGCTGGCCTGCGCGTTCGACGTGCCGTTCGGCGACCCCGGCCTGGCCGAGGTGCCCGAGGGCGAGGGCGAGGTGCTGCCGGTCCGCGTCGAGGACGAGGTGGCGTGCCCGCGGTTCGTGGCCCGCCGGGTCACCGGGGTCGACCCGACCGCGCCCACCCCGTGGTGGATGCGCCGGCGGCTGATGCTCGCGGGCATCCGGTCGATCTCGCTGCCGGTGGACGTCACCAACTACGTGATGCTGGAGCTGGGGCAGCCGCTGCACGCGTTCGACGCGTCGTCGGTCAAGGGCGGCCTGGTGGTGCGGCGCGCGGTGGCCGGCGAGAAGCTGACCACGCTCGACGAGCAGGTCCGCGCCCTGGACCCGGACGACATCGTGATCGCCGACGACAGCGGCGTCATCTCGCTCGCCGGCGTCATGGGCGGCGCGAGCACCGAGGTCGGCCCCGGCAGCTCGGACATCCTGCTGGAGGCGGCGAACTGGGACCCGGCGTCCATCGCCCGCACGGTGCGCCGCCACAAGCTGCCCAGCGAGGCGGCGCGGCGCTTCGAGCGGGTCGTGGACCCGGCGCTGGCGCCGGTGGCGCTGGAGCGCGCCGCGCGGCTGCTCGACATGTTCGCCGACGGCAGCATCCGGCCCGAGCGCACGGACGTCGGCTCGCCCGCCGCGCCCGGCCCGGTGTCGATGCCGATCGACCTGCCCGACCGGGTCGCCGGGGTGCGCTACGCGCGCGGCGTGACGGCGCGCCGGCTGGGCCAGATCGGCTGCCAGGTCGAGGTCACCACCGGTGACGACGGCGCGACGATGGTCACCGCGGTGCCGCCGACGTGGCGCGCGGACCTCACCCAGCCCGCGGACCTGGTGGAGGAGGTGCTGCGGCTGGAGGGCTACGACACGATCCCGTCGGTCCTGCCGCCCGCGCCCGCCGGTCGCGGCCTGACCGAGCAGCAGCGCCGCCGCCGCACGGTGTCGCGCGCCCTGGCCGAGAACGGGTTCGTCGAGGTCAAGCCGTTCCCGTTCGTGGCGCCCGCGGTGTTCGACGCGCTGGGCCTGCCCGAGGGCGACGTGCGGCGCAACGCGGTGAGCGTGCTCAACCCGCTGGAGGCCGACAAGCACGCGCTGGCCACCACGCTGGTGCCGGGGCTGCTGGAGACCGTGCAGCGCAACCTGGCGCGCGGCCAGAAGGACCTGGCGGTCTACGCGGTCGCCCAGGTCACGCTGCCGCGCGCGCAGCAGGTGCCGGTGCCCGCGGTCGGCGTGGGCGCGCGCCCGTCCGACGCGGACGTCGCCTCGCTGCTGGCATCGCTGCCGCAGCAGCCGGTGCACGTGGCCGCCGTGCTCGCGGGCAACCGCGAGCGGGCCGGCTGGTGGGGCAAGGGCCGCCCGGCTGACTGGGCGGACGCGGTGGGCGCGGCGCGGCTGATCGGCCAGGCGTACGGGGTGGAGCTGACCGCGGTCGCCTCCGACCTGGCCCCGTGGCACCCCGGCCGGTGCGCGGAGCTGCGCGTCGGCGACTGGCCCGTGGGCCACGCGGGCGAGCTGCACCCGAAGGTCGTGGAGGCGCTGGGCCTGCCGAAGCGCACGGTGGCGCTGGAGCTGGACCTCGACGCGCTGCCGCTGACCGACGACCGGCCCGCGCCGGTCGTGTCGCCGTACCCGCCGGTGCTGCTGGACGTGGCCGTGGTGGTGGGCGCGGACGTGCCCGCCGACCGGGTGTCCCGGGCGCTGCGCTCCGGCGGCGGCGCCCTGCTGGAGGACATCCGGCTGTTCGACGTCTACACCGGCGACCAGGTGGGGGAGGGCAAGCGCTCGCTGGCCTACTCCCTGCGCTTCCGCGCGCCGGACCGCACGCTGACCGTGGACGAGGCGACGGCGGCGCGCGACGCGGCCGTGGCCGCCGCCGCGGAACGCTTCGGCGCGGTGCTCAGGGGCTGAGACGCGAGGGGACCGGCCCGGTCCCGGAGCCGCACCGCTGCGGGTCCGGGACTAGGCCGGTCGGGTGATGCCCGCGGTCGTCGAAACCGGTGAACGCGCAGGTCAACCCCGGTGCCGTGGCGTGTCAAGGGGCCCAAAGACCCGTGTTTCCGGGCAGGCCGGGTCCTTGCGCGGAGGTTGAACGTTCTTCAAGATTGATCCCGCGGCCCGCTGGGCCGAGGGGCGAAGCGATGAACCGCCGGGCGTGTCTGGTCGCCGGTCCGACGGGGAGCTAGCGGCGAACCCACCGCCTGGAGCAGCAATCGAGTGAGGTTGCCTCATGCGCAGTTTGGGTCCCCGGATGGAAGCCGCCGTCGCCGCGACCATCCTCGGTGCGGGCGCCGTCGTGGTGGCGTCCATGCACCTGACCTGGCCCGAACCCGAGTTGCCCGCCATGGCGTACTCGGTGAGCGGCGCCGAGGCCGGGGTGGCCGACCTGGAGCCGTTCGGCATCGACGACGTCTCCGGCGCCCCGGTCGAGCTGACCCCGGGCAGCGAGGGCGCGCGGCTGGTGCGCCTCTCCAACCCCAACAGCGTCGACATCGTCGTGCTGACCCTCCAGGCCCTGCCGGGCCAACCGCTGGACGCGGCGCACAACCGCGTCCCCGACTGCCCCTCCGGGGTGCTCACCGTGGTGCCCATGGGGGAACCGGTCACCATCCCGCCCGCCGGCGAGGTCGAGGTGGAGATGGTCGTGCAGATCTCGCACGACGTGCCGGTGGCGTGCCAGGACCTCGTCTTCCCGCTCACCTACACGGGGCGCGCGGCCCGCGGCTAGGGGCGCTCGGGGGCCTCGCGCGGGAAGGGGTCGGCGGCGTCGGCCCCGACCGCGGCGGACCGCCCCGGCGGGTCCGTTCACCCGATCACCGCGGAACGGGTTCTTGTGCGAGGCTTCGGGCATGAGCGAGTACGACTACGACCTGGTCGTCATCGGATCGGGCCCCGGCGGGCAGAAGGCGGCCATCGCGGGCGCCAAGCTCGGCAAGCGCGTCGCCGTCGTGGACCGCGCCGACATGGTGGGCGGCGTGTGCGTCAACACCGGGACGATCCCGTCGAAGACGCTGCGCGAGGCGGTGATGTACCTGACCGGGATGAGCCAGCGCGAGCTGTACGGCGCGAGCTACCGGGTCAAGAACGACATCACCATCTCCGACCTGCTCGCCCGCACGCAGCACGTCATCGGGCGCGAGGTCCAGGTCGTGCGCGCCCAGCTGCACCGCAACCACATCGACCTGCTCAGCGGCACGGCGAGCTTCGTCGACCCGCACACCGTCGCCGTGCAGGGCGCGCACCGCGGCGAGCACCAGGTCGTCACCGCCGACAAGGTCGTGATCGCCACCGGCACCCGGCCCGCGCGCCCGGAGCAGGTGGACTTCGACGAGGAGCGGGTCCTCGACTCCGACGAGGTGCTGGCGCTCAACGAGATCCCGTCGTCGCTGGTCGTGGTCGGCGCGGGCGTCATCGGCATCGAGTACGCCTCCATGTTCGCCGCGCTCGGCACCCGCGTCACGGTGGTCGAGCAGCGCGACCGGATGCTCGACTTCTGCGACCCGGAGATCGTCGAGTCGCTCAAGTTCCACCTGCGCGACCTGGCGGTGACGTTCCGGTTCGGCGAGAAGGTCGTCACCGTCGACGTGTCGGAGAGCGGCACGGTGACGACGCTGGCCAGCGGCAAGCGCATCCCGGCCGCCGCGGTCATGTACTCGGCCGGCCGGCAGGGCAACACCGAGGCGCTCGACCTGGACAAGGCGGGCCTGGAGGCCGACCGGCGCGGCCGGCTCGCCGTGGACGAGCACTACCGCACGCCCGTGGAGCACATCTACGCGGTGGGCGACGTGATCGGCTTCCCGGCGCTGGCCGCCACGTCGATGGACCAGGGCAGGCTCGCCGCCTACCACGCGTTCGGCGAGGAGGCGCGCGAGCTGTCGTCGTTGCAGCCGATCGGCATCTACACCATCCCGGAGATCTCCTACTGCGGCGCCACGGAGGCCGAGCTGACCTCGTCCGCCACGCCGTACGAGGTGGGCCTGGCGCGGTACCGGGAGCTGGCGCGTGGCTCGATCGTCGGCGACGCCTACGGGATGCTCAAGCTGCTGGTGTCCACCGTGGACCGCAAGCTGCTGGGCGTGCACCTGTTCGGCACCGGCGCGACGGACCTCGTCCACATCGGGCAGGCCGTCATGGCGTGCGGCGGCACGGTGGACTACCTGGTGGACACCGTCTTCAACTACCCGACCCTGTCCGAGGCGTACAAGGTCGCCGCCCTGGACGCCACGAACAAGATCCGCGCGCTGGAGCGCTTCGGCCGGTAGGCGCGGCTACGCTCGCGTCGTGCCGGAGAACGCGGAACTGCCCGGGTCGTGCGCCGCGCTCGTGGACGCGGTGGGCCGGCGCGACGCCGCGGGGTTCCGCGAGGTCTACGAGGTGCTGGTCGAGCGCCTCCCGGAGGCCGACGGGGCGCAGCTGTCCGCCGCCCTCGCCGTGCTGGGACCGGCGCTGCCCGACCTGTCGCTGGGCAACGGCGGCGACCTCGTGCAGCTCACCGGCGCCCTGGTGCACCTCGGCGGCGACCCGGCACCCGTGCTGGGGCCGCTGGTGCTGCGCGTGGCCGACGCCCTGGAGCGGGCGACGCGGTTCGTGGGGCGGTGGCGCGCCGCGGGCGGTGGCGAGCCGCCCGCGCCGGAGCGCGACAACATCCCCGCCGTGCTGACGCGGCTGCCCACCCCGGACGGCCGGCACGTGGCCGAGGCGTGGTTCGCCGTCGACGAGTGGGTGGCCGGGCTGCTGGTGCCGTTGCAGCTCGCCGACGTGCGGCGCGCCCTGCCCCACCGCGACCGGCTCCGCGCGGCGACCGGGGCGGCGCGGCGGGTGGCCTCCGCGCCGTGGCTGCACGGCCTGCTGGACGTGCTCGACGACGAACCGCTGGTCGTCGTCCACCGGGGCACGGGCGCCGCCTACGAGCTGACCGTCGGCGGCGTCGGCGACAACGCCCAGCTGCACACCCTGCTCGCGGCGGTGCTCGTCGGCGACCCGGCGCGCGGCCTGCTGCCGGGCCGGCCGCCGCACCCCCGGTGGGTGGCGGCGGCGGTCGACGGCGACGACCTCCGGCCCGAGGGCGGCATCCGCGGCTCGTTCACCCTGGTCGACGCGCACGGCGCGGCGATCCGGCACGAGGGCCGGCCGGCGGACGTGCCGCTGGTGGGCGGGCGGCGCGTCGTGGTGCTCGACCCGCCCCGGGGGCGCTCCTGGGAAGCCGGCCGCGCCTACCCGCTGATGCGGCCGACCGTGGTGCTCGACCGCGTGCTCACCGGGGCCGACGCCGCGCGGTGGGCGGACCTCGTGGCGCCCGGCCGCCGCTAGCCGCGCCCGGCCGCCGCTAGCCGCGCCCGGCCGCCGCCAGCCGCGACCAGCCGCGATCACCCTCGTCCGGCCGGCTGAAGATCACCGTGCGCAGTCGTCCGTCACTGCCCGTGTCGTGGCGTCTCACTCGCCCGACCCTGCCGCGTCACCCCGCGCCGTCGCTACCGTGTCCGCGCCGCCCCTCCCCGCACCGCCGACGCCGGAGGCCCGCCATGACCCTGCCCCTGCACATGCGCCGCGAGGGGTTCGCCCCGGCGGCCGAGCTGGCCGCGGTGCGCGACGACGAGGGCGTGCGGCTGTTCGACTCGCCGATCGGCGACCGGGTGTGGCTGGTGACCCGCGTCGCCGACGTCCGCCGCGTCCTGGGCGACCCGGTCGTGTTCGGCAACTCCGCGCACCACCTCGTGCCCGGCGCGCCCGCCATGTCCGAGGAGGAGCTGGCCCGCGTGCGGCCCGGCAACCCGCTCGGCTACGACCCGCCCGGGCACACCCGGCTGCGGCGGCTGGTCGCGCCCGGCTTCACCGCCCGGCGGGTGCGCCTGCTCGAACCCCGGGTGCGCGAGATCGTGCGCGACCACCTCGACGCGGTGGCCGCCGCCGGCCCGCCCGCCGACCTCGTGCCCGCGTTCGCGCTGCCGGTGCCGTCGCTGGTGATCTGCGAGCTGCTGGGCGTGCCCTACGCGGAGCGCAGCGAGTTCCAGCAGCGCGCCGCCGACTTCTTCGACGTGTCCCTCTCACCCGACGAGCGGTTCGCCGTCGCGCTGCGGTCCCGCGCCTACCTGGCCGAGCTGGTCGCCCGCGCCAGGGTCGAACCGGGCGACGACCTGCTGGGCGTCCTGGCGCGCGCCGGCGGGCCGGCCGACGGCGGCCTGGCGGACGACGAGCTGGTGGGCGTGGCCGACCTGCTGCTGCTCGCGGGCCACGAGACCACGGCGAACATGCTGAGCCTGGGCGCGCTGGCCCTGCTGCGCCACCCCGACCAGTGCCGCCTGCTGCGCGAGCGACCCGACCTGGACGACGCTGCGGTGGAGGAGCTGCTGCGCTGGCTGACCGTCGTGCACACCGGCGTGCCGCGGGTGGTGACCGCCGACGTCGAGCTGGGCGGGCGCGAGCTGGCCGCGGGCGACCTCGTCGTCTGCTCGCTGCCCGCCGCCAACCGCGACCCCGACCTGCTGGCCGGCGCCGACGACCTCGACCTGACCCGCTCGCCGGTGAGCCACGTCGCGTTCGGCCACGGCGTCCACCACTGCGTCGGCGCGCCCCTGGCCCGGCTGGAGATGCGCGCCGCCTTCCCGGCGCTGGTCCGCCGCTTCCCGGACCTGCGCCTGGCCGGCGAGCCGGTGTTCCGCTCGCAGCAGGTCGTCCACGGCCTGTCGTCGCTGCCCGTGGCGTGGTGACCCGCGGCCCGGTGGACCGCGGCGCGGTGAGGTGCTCCCACACCGTGGAATAAAATTTGAGTGATGATGCACGGCGGTGCATACTTATCCGCATGACGGTGCGGATCGCGGTGGCCGGGGCCAGTGGCTACGCCGGCGGTGAGGTGCTCCGGCTGCTGCTCGGGCACCCGGACGTGGAGATCGGGGCGCTCACGGCGGGCGGCAACGCGGGCGCGCCGCTGCTCGCCCACCAGCCGCACCTGCTGCCGCTGGCCGACCGCGTGCTGGAGGAGACCACCGCCGAGCGCCTGCGCGGCCACGACGTCGTCTTCCTCGCCCTCCCGCACGGCAAGTCCGCCGAACTCGCCGCCCTGCTCGGCGACGACGTCCTCGTCGTCGACTGCGGCGCGGACCACCGGCTCACCAGCGCCGCGGCCTGGGAGCGCTGGTACGGCGGCGAGCACGCGGGCAGCTGGCCCTACGGCCTGCCCGAGCTGCCCGGCAAGCGCGACGAGCTGCGCGGCGCCCGGCGCGTCGCCGTGCCCGGCTGCTACCCGACCGTGTCCTCGCTGGCCCTGGCCCCCGCGATGGGGCTGGTCGAGCCCGAGGTCACCGTGGTCGCCGTCTCCGGCGCGTCCGGCGCGGGCAAGTCGCTCAAGCCGAACCTGCTCGGCTCGGAGGTCATGGGCTCGCTGTCCGCCTACGGCGTCGGCGGCGCGCACCGGCACACCCCCGAGATCGCGCAGAACCTGACCGCCGTCGCCGGGCACGACGTGAAGGTCTCGTTCACCCCCGTGCTGGCCCCGCTGCCGCGCGGCATCCTGGCCACCTGCTCCGCGACCCTCAAGGACCCCGACGAGGACGTCCGCGCCGCCTACGCGAAGGCGTACGCCGACGAGCCGTTCGTGCACCTGCTGCCGGAGGGCCACTGGCCCACCACGGGCGCGGTGCTCGGCTCGAACGCCGTGCAGCTCCAGGTCACCGTCGACCGGGACCTGGGCAGGCTCGTCGTCGTCGCCGCGGTCGACAACCTGGCGAAGGGCACCGCGGGCGCCGCGGTGCAGTGCATGAACCTGGCACTCGGCCTGCCGGAGACCACCGGCCTGTCCACCGTGGGAGTAGCACCGTGAACCGCAGCAGGGGTGTGACCGGCCCGTCCGGCTTCAGGGCCGCGGGTGTCGCGGCCGGCATCAAGGAGTCCGGCGCGCTCGACCTCGCGCTGGTCGTCAACGAGGGGCCGGGCCAGGCCGCCGCGGGCGTCTTCACCACCAATCAGGTCAAGGCCGCGCCCGTCCTGTGGTCCCAGCAGGTGCTCGGGGAGCGCAGGCTGCGCGCCGTGGTGCTCAACTCCGGCGGCGCGAACGCGTGCACCGGCCCGGAGGGCTTCCAGGACACCCACGCCACCGCCGAGAAGGTCGCGGACGTCCTCGGTGTCGGCGCGATCGAGGTCGCCGTGTGCTCCACCGGCCTCATCGGCGAGCGCCTGCCCATGGACGCCCTCACCGCGGGCGTCGACAAGGCCGCCGCGGAACTGGCCGGCACCGACGAGGCCGGCCTGGCCGCCGCCACCGCCGTGATGACCACCGACACCCACCCCAAGCAGTCGTTCGAGGCCCACCCCGACGGCTGGTCCGTCGGCGGCTTCGTCAAGGGCGCCGGGATGCTGTCGCCGAACATGGCCACCATGCTCAGCGTCATCACCACCGACGCCGCCCTCGACGGCGACGCGCTCGACGCGGCCCTGCGCCGGGTCACCGCCCGCACCTACGACCGGCTCGACGTGGACGGCGGCACGTCCACCAACGACACCGTGCTGCTGCTCGCCTCCGGCGCGTCCGGCACCACCCCCGACGCCGAGGAGTTCGCGCGCGTCCTCGAAGCCGTCGCGGGCGACCTGGTCAAGCAGCTCCAGGGCGACGCGGAGGGCGTCACCAAGGAGGTGTCCATCACGGTCGACGGCGCGCTCACCGAGGCCGAGGCCGTCGAGGTCGCCAAGACCGTCGCCGAGGACAACCTGGTGAAGACCGCGCTGTTCGGCTCGGACCCCAACTGGGGCCGCATCGCGATGGCCGTGGGCCGGTCGAGGGCCACCGTCGACCAGCACAGGCTCGGCATCGCCATCAACGGCGTCACGCTGTTCGCCGACGGCCACAAGGCCGCCGACCGCGCCGAGGCCGACCTGTCCGGCCGCGACGTCGAGATCGTGGTGAGCCTGGGCCTCGGCGACGGCACGGCCACCGTGCTCACCACCGACCTGTCGCACGCCTACGTCGAAGAGAACAGCGCGTACAGCTCATGACCACACCGCACGACAAGGCCGCCGTCCTGGTCGAGGCGCTGCCCTGGCTCCAGCGCTCCCGCGGCGCCACCGTCGTCCTCAAGTACGGCGGCAACGCCATGGTCGACGACGCGCTCAAGCGCGCGTTCGCCCAGGACGTCGTGTTCCTCAAGCTCGCCGGCCTGCACCCGGTCGTGGTGCACGGCGGCGGCCCGCAGATCGCCGCCATGCTCGGGAAGCTCGGCATCCACAGCGAGTTCCGCGGCGGCCTGCGCGTCACCACGCCCGAGGCCATGGACGTCGTCCGCATGGTGCTCGTCGGCCAGGTGCAGCGCGAACTCGTCGGCCTGATCAACGAGCACGGCCCGTACGCGGTCGGCCTGTCCGGCGAGGACGCCCGCCTGCTCACCGCCGCCCGCCGCCCCGCGGTCGTGGACGGCGAACCGGTCGACATCGGCCTCGTCGGCGACATCGTGGACGTCGACCCGGACGCGGTGCTCGACGTCGTGCACGCCGGCCGCATCCCGGTGATCTCCTCCGTCGCCCCGGACGCCGACGGCGTCGTGCACAACGTCAACGCCGACACGGCGGCGGGCGCGGTGGCCGTCGCGCTGCGGGCGCGGAAGCTCGTGGTCCTCACCGACGTGGAGGGCCTGTACGCGAACTGGCCGGACCGCGGCTCGCTGCTGCACCGCGTCGACGCCGACGCGCTGGAGAAGATGCTGCCCGACCTGGACAGCGGGATGGTGCCCAAGATGGAGGCGTGCCTGCGCGCGGTGCGCGGCGGCGTCCCGGAGGCGCACGTGATCGACGGGCGGTTGGCGCACTCGGTGCTGCTGGAGGTCTTCACCTCCGAGGGCGTCGGGACCATGGTGACCGAGGGGACTGGGGAACGGGCATGAACGACCGGCAGCGGTGGCAGGCCGCGATGATGAACAACTACGGCACACCCGACCTGACCCTGGTGCGCGGCGAGGGCGCGCACGTCTGGGACGCCGACGGCAACCGCTACCTCGACCTGCTCACCGGCATCGCCGTCAACGCCCTCGGCCACGCCCACCCGGCGGTCGTCGCGGCCGTCACCGAGCAGATCGGCCGGATCTCCCACACCTCCAACCTCTACATCAACGAGCCCGCGCTCAAGCTCGCCGAGCGCCTGCTCGACCTGGCCGGCGCGGACGGCGACGGCCGGGTGCTGTTCTGCAACTCCGGCGCCGAGGCCAACGAGGCCGCGTTCAAGCTCAGCCGCCGCACCGGCCGGGTGAAGGTCGTCGCCACCGAGGGCGGCTTCCACGGCCGCACCATGGGCGCCCTCGCGCTCACCGGCCAGCCCGCCAAGCGCGAACCGTTCGAACCGCTGGTGCCCGGCGTCGTGCACGTCCCGTTCGGCGACGTCGAGGCGCTGGAGGCGGTGATCGACGACGACACCGCCGCGTTCGTCGTGGAACCCATCCAGGGCGAGAACGGCGTCGTCGTGCCGCCCGAGGGCTACCTCCAGGCCGCCCGCCGCATCACCGCCGAGCACGGCGCGCTGCTCGTGCTCGACGAGGTGCAGACCGGCGTCGGCCGCCTCGGCACCTGGTTCGCCTTCCAGCAGGCCGGCGTCGTGCCGGACGTGTTCACGCTGGCCAAGGGCATCGGCGGCGGCCTGCCGCTGGGCGTGTGCGTCGCCCTCGGCCCCGCCAAGGACCTGTTCGCGCCCGGCCAGCACGGCACCACGTTCGGCGGCAACCCGGTGTGCTGCGCCGCCGCGCTCGCCGTGCTCGACACGATCGCCGCCGACGGGCTGCTGGAGCACGCCTCCGCCGTCGGCAAGGAGATCGCCGCCGGCGTCGAGGCCCTCGACCACCCGCTCATCTCCGGTGTGCGGGGCGCCGGCCTGCTGCTCGGGATCACGCTGCGCGAGGCGGTCTCGGCGAAGGCCGCGGCGGCCGCGCAGCAGGCCGGGTACCTCATCAACCCCATCCAGCCCGACGTCATCCGGCTCGCCCCGCCGCTGGTCCTCGACCAGGCCGACGCCCACCGGCTCGTCGCCGAGCTGCCCACCTGGTTGGAGGTCTGACGTGGTCCGGCACTTCCTGCGCGACGACGACCTGACGCCCGCCGAGCAGGCCGAGGTCCTCGACCTCGCCGACGCCTGCAAGACCGACCGGCTCACCGCCAAGCCCCTGGCCGGGCCGAAGTCCGTCGCGGTCATCTTCGAGAAGAACTCCACCCGCACCCGCCTGTCGTTCGAGGTGGGCATCGCCCAGCTCGGCGGCAACCCGGTGATCATCGACGGCCGCTCCATGCAGCTCGGCCGCGAGGAGACCATCGAGGACACCTCCCGCATCCTGTCCGGCTACGTCGACGCGGTCATCTGGCGCACCTTCGCGCAGAAGCGCATCGACGCCATGGCGTCCGTCTCGCGCATCCCGGTGATCAACGCGCTGACCGACGAGTTCCACCCCTGCCAGGTGCTCGCCGACCTCCAGACGATCCGCCTGCGGCACGGCGCGCTGCCCGGCCTCACCGTCACCTACCTGGGCGACGGCGCGAACAACATGTCCCACTCGATGCTGCTCGGCGGCGTCACCGCGGGCATGCACGTGCGGATCGCCGCGCCCGAGAACTTCCAACCGCAGCCGTGGGTCCTCGACGACGCCCGCAAGCGCGCCGCCGACACCGGCGGCTCGGTCCGGGTGGTCACCGACCCGCGCGAGGCCGTGGACGGCGCGGACGTGCTCGTCACCGACACGTGGACGTCGATGGGCCAGGAAAACGACGGCCGCGACCGGATGCGGCCCTTCCGGCCCTACCAGGTCAACGCCGACCTCGTCGCCGCCACCGGCGTGCGCACCACGGTCCTGCACTGCCTGCCCGCCCACCGCGGCCAGGAGATCACCGACGACGTCCTCGACGGCCCCGACAGCGCCGTCTGGGACGAGGCCGAGAACCGCCTGCACGCCCAGAAGGCGCTGCTCGTCTGGCTCCTGGAGCAGTCGGCGTGACACGCACCGCGCGGCAGGCCCGCATCGTCGAACTGGTCGCCCAGCGCGCCATCCGCAGCCAGTCGGAGCTGGCGAAAACGCTTGCGGTGGAGGGCATCGAGGTCACCCAGGCCACGCTGTCGCGCGACCTGGACGAGCTCGGTGCGGTGAAGCTGCGCGGACCCGACGGCGGCGCGCCCGTCTACGTCATCCCCGAGGACGGCAGCCCCGTGCGCGGCGTGCAGGGCGGCACCACCCGGCTCGTGCGGGTCCTCAACGAGCTGCTGGTGTCCGTGGACCACTCCGGCAACCTCGCCGTCCTGCGCACCCCGCCCGGCGCGGCCCAGTTCCTGGCCAGCGCCCTGGACCGGGCCGCGCTGCACGACATCGTCGGCACCATCGCGGGCGACGACACCATCCTCGCCGTCGCCCGCGAACCGCTCACCGGCGCCGAGCTGGCGGCCCGGGTCGCCGCCCTCGCCACCGGCGAACCCGGGGACGAGGGACCGTGAACCGGCGGGTCGTCCTGGCCTACTCGGGCGCCCTCGCCTCGTCCGTCGCCCTGCGCCGCCTCGCCGAGACCGGCGCCGAGGTCATCGCGGTGACCCTCGACGTCGGCCGCGCCGTCGCCCCGGTGGGCGGTGCCCCCGTCGGCGGGGCCCTCGTCGCCGTCCGCGAGCGGGCCCTCGCCTGCGGCGCCGCCGAGGCCCTCGTCGTGGACGCCCGCGACGAGTTCGCCGAGCACTACTGCCTGCCCGCGCTGCGGGCCAACGCGCTGCACGGCCCGCTGCTCCCCGCCCTCACCCGGCCGCTGCTCGCCGAGCACCTCGTCCGGGTCGCCGAGCGGCACGGCGCCGGGGCCGTCGCCCACGACCTCGCCGCCGCCGACCGGGCGGCCGTCGAAGCCGGCGTCGAGGCCCTCGCACCGCACCTGACCGTCCTCGCGCCCGACCACGAACCACCCCGGACCGGGCCCGACACCGGCGGCGAGGCCGCGAGCACCGGGCCCGCCGACGCCTGCGAGGTCGTCGTCACCTTCGACCGGGGCGTGCCCGTCGCCCTCGACGGCGAGACCGTCACCGCGTTCCAGGCCATCCGCGAACTCGACCTCAAGGCCGGCCGGCACACTGTGCGCGGGGTGCGGCAGGCACCCGGTGCCCTCGCGCTGACCACCGCGCACCGGGAGCTGGAAGCCGCCACCCTGGAGCAGGGGACGGCCCGCTTCAAGCGGCAGGTCGACCTCCGGTGGGGTGAACTGGTGCGCGACGGGCAGTGGTTCTCGCCGCTGCGGCACGCGCTGGACGGCTTCCTGGGCACCACCCGGCGGCACGTGACCGGCGAGGTGCGGCTGGCGCTGCACGACGGCCGCGCCACCGTCACCGCCGTGCTCGGCCACGAGCCGCACGACTCCGCCCCCGCCGGCCGCGGCTGGGGCCACCCGCACGACCAGCCGAAGAGGGATCAGGGGTAGATGAGTTCTCTGTGGGGCGGGCGTTTCGCCAGTGGACCGGCCGAGGCGATGGCGATGCTGTCGCTCTCGACGCACTTCGACTGGCGACTCGCCCCCTACGACATCAGGGGTTCCAGGGCGCACGCCCGCGTGCTCACCCGCGCGGGCCTGCTCACCGACGACGAGCTGGCGCGCATGCTCGCCGCGCTCGACGCCCTGGAGGCCGACGTCGCCTCCGGCGCGTTCACGCCGGTGCTCGCCGACGAGGACGTGCACACCGCCCTGGAACGCGGCCTCATCGACCGCGCCGGGCCCGAGCTGGGCGGCAAGCTGCGCGCCGGCCGCTCCCGCAACGACCAGGTCGCCACGCTGTTCCGCATGTGGCTGCGCGACGCCGCCAAGCGCGTCTCCGAGGGCGTGCTCGACGTGGTCGACGCCCTCGCCGGCCAGGCCACCGCGCACGCCGGCGCCGTCATGCCCGGCCGCACGCACCTCCAGTCCGCGCAGCCCGTGCTGCTCGCGCACCACCTCCTCGCGCACGGCCAGGCGCTGCTGCGCGACGTCGACCGGCTCCGCGACTGGGACAAGCGCGCCGCCGTCTCCCCGTACGGGTCGGGCGCCCTCGCCGGCTCGTCGCTGGGCCTCGACCCCGCCGCGGTCGCCGAGGAGCTGGGCTTCGACGCGCCGGTGGAGAACTCCATCGACGGCACCGCCTCGCGCGACTTCGCCGCCGAGATCGCGTTCGTGCTGGCCATGATCGGCGTCGACCTGTCCCGGATCGCCGAGGAGGTGATCATCTGGACGACCGCCGAGTTCCGCTTCGCCGTCCTCGACGACGCGTGGGCCACCGGCAGCTCGATCATGCCGCAGAAGAAGAACCCCGACGTCGCCGAGCTGACCCGCGGCAAGTCCGGCCGGCTCATCGGCAACCTCACCGGCCTGCTCGCCACCCTCAAGGCCCAGCCGCTCGCCTACAACCGGGACCTCCAGGAGGACAAGGAACCCCTGTTCGACTCCGTCGAGCAGCTGGAGCTGCTGCTGCCCGCCCTGGCCGGGATGATCGCCACGATGCGGTTCGACACCGACCGCATGGCCGCGCTCGCCCCCGCCGGGTTCACCCTGGCCACCGACATCGCCGAGTGGCTGGTCCGGCAGGGCGTGCCGTTCCGCGTCGCCCACGAGGCGGCGGGGGAGTGCGTGCGCGCCGCCGAGGCCCGCGGCGTCGGCCTGGACGAGCTGACCGACGACGAGTTCGCCGCCATCTCGCCCGCCCTCACCCCCGAGGTGCGCGACGTGCTCACCGTGCAGGGCTCCATCGCCTCCCGCGACGCCCACGGCGGCACCGCGCCCGACCGGGTCGCCGAGCAGCTCAAGAGGCTGCGGGACAGGGTCTCCCTTGCCCGCCTCCCCTAGGCAGCTCACCGAGCGGGAGCTGGCCGTCGACCCCGTCGACGCCGCCCGGCTCCTGCTCGGCGCCACCGTCGAGGCCACCTCGCCCGAGGGCGTCGTGGGCGTGCGGGTCGTCGAGGTCGAGGCGTACCGGGGCGGCGACGACCCGGCCTCCCACTGCTACCGGGGCCGGACGCCGCGCAACGACGTCATGTTCGGCCCCGCCGGGCGGCTCTACGTGTACTTCGTCTACGGCATGCACTTCTGCGCCAACGTCGTGTCGCTCACCGACGGCGTCCCCGGCGCCGTGCTGCTGCGCGCGGGCGAGGTCGTGACCGGCGTCGAACTGGCCCGCGCCCGCCGCCCCGCCGCGCGCAGCGACGCCGAGCTGGCCAAGGGCCCGGCCCGCCTCACCGGCGTCCTCGGCCTCGACCGCGCCCACAACGGCACCGACCTGACCTCGCCGGACGCCACCGTGCGGCTGCTCGCGGGCGACCCCGTCGACCCGGCCGACATCCGCACCGGGCCCCGCGTCGGCGTCGCCGTCGCGGTCGACGTGCCGTGGCGGTTCTGGATCGACTCCCCGGCGGTCAGCACCTACCGCCGGGGCACCCGCCGCACCCGCGCCACCCCCTAGGCGCCCTTCACCTCGCCGAACACGTGCGTGCCGGGCGCCTCCGGGTCGTCACCGGCCCAGAACTCGACCCAGTGCCGCACGAACTCCGACTTGGAGATCGCGCCGTCGCCGTCGAGGTCCAACCGGGCGAACACCGCGTCCGTCGGCGCGTCGTCACCGGTCCAGGCGTGGATCATGCGGCCGTACTCGGGCGCCGACACCGTGCCGTCGCCGTCCTCGTCCACCGCCTCGAACATCGACTCGGCCGTGGCCACTACGAGGTCCAGCATCGTGCCCAGGTCGGACACCACCGCCAGCACCTCGTCGATCGTCACCTTGTCGTCGCTGTCCTGGTCGGAGGCCGCGTGCAGCGCCTCCCACCAGCCCATCATGATCTCCCGCAACCGCTCCGGCCCGTCCCCGCCGCGCAGGCCCACCCATCGGTCCGTCAACGCCTCGAAATCGGCGCGCTCCAGGTAACCGTCGCCGTTCACGTCCATCGCGGCGAACACGATGGAGGTCTTCTCCCGCTGCAAGTCGCTGGCCACGTGAACGAACTTGGTGGTCGAACGCGGTGCGGGCAATTGACCAGCCGGGGCATACCCGTGTGCGGCAGGGTGAACGACGCGGTGACCGTCGGTAGCGCCGGTGATCAGCGCACGGTCCGCCGGTACCAGACCCGCCGCTCGCCCTCCGGCAGCGCGACCCGGGTGATCACGTTCGTCAGCACCGCGCCGATCAGCAGCCACAGCAGCGCGGCCAGCCCGTCGTTCAGCAGCGTCCGCAGACCGGCGCTCGCGGGCGTGAACAGGTCGCGCAGGCCCAGCGACACCCCCGCCGACCACGACTCGATCATCTGCGCGAACCCGTTCGCCGGGTTCGCGCCGCCGATCACCAGGAAGATGTGGATCGCCAGCACGACGGCGAACAGCCAGCACAGCACGTCGATCACCGCGCAGGCCACGCGCACCGCGCGCACGCGGCCGTCACCGCGCTCCACGACCTCCTCCTGCTGGTAGGGCACCTGCTGCTGGGCAGCCGCGTGCTGCTGGGTGGGTACGTGCTGCTGCGGCACCTGCGGCACCCCGGGACGGGGCACGACCTCGGTGGGGCGGTCAGCGGGACGTGGATCGCGATCCGGGTAGCTCATCGCTGCGGTCCTCTCACTAGAGCCCGCTCCCGACTACCCGAAGCGCACACCGCCTCAAACCGCGTTGACCAGGTGTCGGACAATGGCCTGGTGAGCGAGCACATCCTCGACGAGCTGACCTGGCGCGGCCTCATCGCGCACTCCACCGACCTCGACGCACTGCGGAAGGACCTCGACTCGGGCCCGCTCACCCTCTACGCCGGGTTCGACCCGACCGCGCCCAGCCTGCACGCCGGCAACCTCGTGCCCCTGCTCATGCTGCGCCGCTTCCAGCGCGCCGGGCACCGGCCCGTCGTCCTGGCGGGCGGCGCCACCGGCATGATCGGCGACCCGCGCGACACCGCCGAGCGGTCCCTCAACCCCCTCGACACCGTCGCCGACTGGGTCGGGCGCATCCGCGGCCAGCTGGAGCGGTTCGTCGAGTTCGACGACAGCCCCACCGGCGCGGTCGTCGTCAACAACCTCGACTGGACGGGGCCCGTCACCGCCCTGGAGTTCCTGCGCGACGTCGGCAAGCACTTCTCGATCAACGTCATGCTCGCGCGCGAGACGGTCAAGCGCCGCCTCGAAGGCGACGGCATGTCGTACACCGAGTTCAGCTACCTGCTGCTCCAGTCCCACGACTACCTCCAGCTCCACCGGCAGTACGGGACGCGGCTCCAGGTCGGCGGCTCCGACCAGTGGGGCAACATCATCGGCGGCGTCGACCTCGTCCGGAAGGTCGAGGGCAAGACGGTGCACGCCCTGACCGCGCCCCTGGTCACCGACGCCGAGGGCCGCAAGTTCGGCAAGTCCACCGGCGGCGGCAACGTGTGGCTCGACCCGGCGATGACCTCCCCGTACGCCTGGTACCAGTACTTCGTGAACGTCGGCGACGCCGACGTGCTGCGGTACCTGCGGCTGTTCACCTTCCTGCCGAAGGAGGAGATCGCCGAGCTGGAGCGCCAGACCGCCGAGGCGCCCCACCTGCGCGCCGCGCAGAAGAAGCTCGCCCAGGAGTTCACCGACCTCGTGCACGGCGAGCACGAGACGCGGCAGGTGATCGCGGCCAGCCAGGCCCTGTTCGGCCGGGGCGAGCTGCGCGAGCTGGACCTGTCGACGCTGGAGGCCGCGATGGCCGAGGCGCCGACCGGCGAGGTGCGCCTGGCCGACGGGCCGACGATCGTCGACCTGCTCGTCAGCTCCGGGCTCGCGGACAGCAAGGGCGCGGCCCGGCGCACCGTGAAGGAGGGCGGCGCCTACGTGAACAACGCGAAGGTGACCGACGAGGAGTGGGTGCCCGCCAAGGAGGACCTGCTCCACGGCTCGTGGCTGGTCGTCCGCCGCGGCAAGCGCACCACGGCGGGCGTCCGCGTGCAGCCCTGATCGTGCCCTGACCTGCACGGACGTGCGCTTCCGGAGGCCGCCGCCCCCTCGTGGGACGGCGGCCTCCGTCATCATTTGGAGTGATCGCGGTCACACTGTTGCGCGCGAACCGGGTCCGATAGCGTGTGGGTGAGCGCTGCACGGGCTGCTGACCTGCGGTTTCAGCCTGTGGAGCGGTGCTGCGCCCTCGATTTGACCTCCAGTTCCAGGGCGTGTAACTTTCTCCATGTCAGCGCGGAACGGGCCGGGAAAACCGGAACGGAGCGCGACGGGTCACGAACCAAGCTCCCGCCCAGTGTGGTAGAGTGGGTGACCGCGAGACGAGAAGACCCAGTCGAGGCCCTGAGGGCCGTTCCGACCAGGGCGTCAAGTTTCACAACAAAGCTTAGGATCGAACAAGCCTCGGATCGAGCCGCGTGAGCGGTGAGTGATGATGAGCG
>NZ_JBPKJK010000094.1:0-34920 GCF_051756985.1 Saccharothrix sabaoui | reverse complement strand
ACAGGTCTGAGGGGGTCGGCGTTCGGCTCGCCGGGGCCCCGCGGGGCCAGTCAAGCGACGACGCGGTGGCGGCGCCAGGCAGAAGTGCCGGCAGGAATACCAGGAACAACCGGGTCGGGCCCCGACGGGTCGGGGCGGCGGCGTTGGACCGAACGGACCATCGGCATGAGGTCCACTGTGGACCATATGCAGATTTCTCTACGTCACCCTACGGATGTTTCCGCATCCGTGCGGCCTCATGGTGGGTGAACCGCACCGATGCCCGCACAACGACGTGCGGCACTCACCGGGAGGTGCACCCCGATGATCCACACCGCTCCCTCCGCGCACGCGGACGAAGCGGGGAGCAGGGCCGAGACCATGGCCCGCTTCCTGCGCGACGTACCCGTCCCCTTCACCCGCGTGCTGTCCCTGTGGGTGGGCTACCGCCTGCGCCGCGACCCCCGACGACCCGACGCCCCGCACGTCCTGACGCCGCGCCAGGCCCACCTGCTCGGCTTACCGCCGGGCACGCGGGTGACCCGACGCGAGGGGTACCTGGTCCCCAACCTCGGCGACAGCTCCCCCCGGCTGGCCGCCATCACCGCGCTCGTGCACCAGCAGGCCCTCGACCTCGACGAACCGCGCCGCGAGGACCTCGCCCGCGGCTACACCCCGCTCGGCGTGCTGCTGACCGAGGCGCGCCGGGCCACCCACTACGCGACCACGGCCCGCGCGCCCGAGGACCCCGACTTCGCCGACCCGCTGCCCGACCTGCCCGGGGACGTGCCCGTCCTGTGGTGCCAGGCCACGCTGCTCAGCGCGGGCAGACCGGTGGCGCTGGTGCGCGAGTCCGTCTACCTGGCGGCCTTCACCGGCCGCCGGCCACCCGACCTGTCCGCCCACCTCACCCCGGCGCCGCCCCGACTGGTGTCGTGATGCACGCCCGGACCGCCGCGCTGGCCGCCACGACGGTCGCGGCGGGGTCCAGCGGGTACGTGGTCGCCGCGGTGCTGACCGAACTGGCCGCCGACCACGGGGTGTCCGCCGCCGCGGCGGGCACGGCGATCACCGCGTTCGCCCTGGCCTACGCGGTCGGCTCGCCGCTGCTGGCGATCGCGACGACGCGCTTCGGCCGGCGGGCGGTGCTGGTGGTCGCGCTGCTGGTGGCGGCGGTGGGCAACCTGGGCGCGGCGGTCGCGCCGACGTTGGACCTGCTGCTGGTGGCCCGGGTGGTCACCGCGTGCGGCGCGGCGCTGGCGACCCCGGCGGCGACCGCGGTGGCGGCCCGGCTCAACCCCGGCCGACCGGCGGCGGCGATGGCCGTGGTCACGGGCGGGCTCACCGCGGCCACGCTGCTGGGCGTGCCGGCCGGCCGGTTCGTGGCCGACCAGTTCGGCTACCGGGCGGCGTTCGTGCTGACCGCGCTGCTGTGCCTGGTGGCGGCGCTGGTGGTGCGCGCGGCGGTGCCGGCCGTCCCGCCCGGTCCGGTGGTCGACGTGCGGCAGCGGTTGGCCCCGCTGGCCGATCGGCCGGTGCAGCGGCTGCTGGCGGTGTCGCTGCTGGCGTGCCTGGGCACGTTCAGCGTCTACGGCTACCTGGGTCCGGTGCTGGGCGGTTCGCCGTCGGGAGGGAACCTGCTGGCCTACGGGATCGGCGGGGTGCTCGGCAACGCGCTCGGCGGCGTGGCGGCCGACCGGTGCGGGCCGCGGGTCCCGCTGCTGGTGGCGCTGGGCGGCAGCGCGGTGGTGCTGGCGCTGCTGCCGGCGGTGGTGACGGGTCCCGGACCGGGACCGGCGGTGCTGCTGTTCGCCTGGGGCGCGTTGTTCTGGGCGTTCAACCCGCCGCTGTTCGCGGCGCTGGTGGCGCTGGACCCGGACCGGGCGAACCTGCTGCTCGCGCTGAACGCCTCGGCCATCTACGCGGGCATCGCGGGGTCGGGCGTGCTCGGCGGCGCGGTGGACGCGCGCGTCCTGCCGCTGGTGGGCGCGGTGATCACGCTCGGCGCGGTCGCCGTGGTGGCCACGACCCGGCGCGCCGGGCCGGGCACCGGGCCGGCAGGCGCGAGTCCGCCGGGTGCGGAGCTGCCGGGCACCGAACCGGCAGGCGCTGACCTGCGGGGCGCTGACCTGCGGGGCGCTGACCTGCGGGGCGCTGACCTGCCGGAGCCGCCGGAGGGAGGTGTGCCCGCGCCGCGCTCCCCCGCCGACGGCGCGCCGGTGGGACGGGAGGTGGCCCGCTGACCGGTGCGGTGCCGAAGTCCGGTCCCGGTGCGGCCCGGTCCCGGTGCCGGTTGAGACACGGGGGTGGCGGCACCCTTCGACCGGACGGCTGACTCGGGCGGCGTGCTGCGGCATGCTGGATCGGTGCTGTCCTCGGTCGACCCCGACCGGGTCGACCCGCCTGCGGGCGGTGGCGACCCGGTCGCGACGCTGGTCGTGCTCGCCCCGCTGGGGGCGGTGGTGGCGGTGGTGCTGTGGTGGTCGGAGCGGCGGGCGGCGCGGCGGCGGGCGGTGGTCGAGGACCCGGTGGCCGAGGACGCGGTGCTGGGGCTCGACGACCTGATCCGGGTGGCGGGGCTGCTGGTGCTGGTGCGGTTGCTGTCGGCCCGGGACGTCCCGGGCGGGTCGGTGCAGGACGCGGGGTCAGCGCAGGACGCGGGGCCGGCGGCGGCCCAGGGCGAGGCCGTTGGCGACGTGGCGGGCGGCTTCGCGGCCGGTCCACCCCTCGACCCCGTCGTGGGGTGCGGCGGCGGCGAGCAGCAGTGAGCGGGCGGTGGCCTCGTCCAGCCAGCCCGCCCCGACGAGTTCGCCCAGGCGGCACGCGGCGGTGAACACCACGTGCGCGCGCACGCCGGGGCGGGCCTCCTCGACGCGCCGCACCTCGCCGTCCACGACGGCGTCCCGGTAGGCGGCCACGCGCCGCCCGGAGCGGTGGCGCTGCACGGGGATGTCGAGGTGCTCGGGCGGCGGCGGGGTGAGCACGGCGACGAGCCAGTCGGGGGCGGGCGCGACGGGCAGGTCGCGCAGCACCCGGTACCGGCGCGTGCCGAGCAGGGACCCGGCGGCCACCACGTACCCGCCGACGCCGCGGGTGTCGACGTGCGGGGCGAGCCTGCCGGCGGTGTTGCCCAGCGGCACATCGGGGGCGAGGAAGTAGCGGTGCTCTCCCCCGGAGGCGGTGCTCACCGAGTAGGTGTCGCGCGGGTCGTCCTCGCCGTGCTGCCAGGCGCGCCGGGCGAACGCCTCGCGACCGTGGGGCACGTCGAGGTCGACCACGAGCAACCCGGCCGCGCCGCACGAGATGCCGACGTTGTAGGGGTGCCGGGACCACCAGCGGCGGATGAGGTCGCGGTCGAGGGTGGCCTCGCGGTCCCAGCCGCGCAGGGCGGGCGCCTTGTCGTGCGGGCGCAGCGGCAGGACGGGCCAGCCGCGCGCGGCGGCGGCCAGTGCCGCCCGGTACCTGGACATGCGCTCCCCCCGTTCGCGTGGTGCCGGCGGGGGAAGCGCCGTGCCGTCCAGTGTGCCCCGGTCAGGGCTCGCGGTACAGGGCCACCAGGACGCCGTGCCGGAACTCGTGCCCGCCCGCGTCCTCGGCCTCGTCGACGAGGCCGCGCAGGTGCTCGCCCAGCTCAACGTCGGCGGCCGGGGTCAGGCGCAGGTGGCGCAGCAGGAGCAGGGGGTCACCGGTGTCGGCGGCCGAGGCGCTGGTGATCGACGTGCTGGACAACCGGGCGGCGCCCCGGCGCGGTTCATCCTTTCAGGGAGTGGAGCGGTTCGGCGGGCCGGATAAAATTCGGGGTTCGTGGCGCCGTGAAACGACATCGGGGTTCTCCATGGACGACGACCGCCTCGTCGGCAGGGTCGCGCGGCGGCTGCGGCTGTTCGACTCCAACGCGGACGGGGTGGTGCGCGGGCGCGACGTGACGGCGGCGGCCGAGCGCGTGGTGCGCGGGTTCCGGGTACCGCCGGCGTCGATCCGGGCGGAGCGCGTGCGCGCGGTCTACGAGGTGCTGGCGCTGGCGCTGGTGGCGGAGTTCGGCGACGCGGCACGCGACGAGGTGCGCTGCGAGCGGTTCGCGGCGGCGGTGGGCGCGGACCCGGCGCGGCGGGCGCGACTGGGGCTGCGGATGGCGCGGGCGGACGCGGTGGCCGTGCGGGAGTGCCTGGCGGGCAACGGCGAGGCGGTGGGGGCCGAGCAGGTGGCCGGCGTGGTCGTGGCGCTGGGCGCGCACCCGGGCCACGCGCCGGCGATCCGGCGGGCGTGGGAGCGCGACGGGGCGCCGATCGCGCTCGCCGCCGTCGACCTCCCCCTCGCGGCCTACTTCGGGGGACGCGGCCGGCCGGGGCTCTACGGCCCGCCGGGATAACTCGGCGGTTCACACGTCCGAGCGGAGCGGACCGGCCCGACACCGCCCCCGACCATCCACTCCGGACACCCAGCGGTCGCCCGGCACCCCCAGCCCACGAGACCGCCGTGGCCCCGCCGGACCGGCGCGACACCCGCCCCGGCCCACGAGACCGCCTGACCCGACCCGCCGAGCCCCCCACGTGGCAGGATCACCGCCGTGACCGTCCCGGCCGTGCTGCGCACGCTGGCCCGACTCAGCGCCTCCGAACAGCCGCAACGGGTCCAGCTCGACCTCACCAAGACCGCCGGCCTCGCCTGGATCGGCGACGGGACCGCCGGGTGGACCGCCCTGACCGCCCGCCCCGGCACACCCGCCGGACCACCCTGGATCGCCTCCCCCTCCCAGCACCAGGCCGCGCTGCGCCTCGCCCAGTTCGACGCCCTGCACCACGAGGACCGCCTGCTCCGCCTCGGCTGGGCCTTCCTGTGCGGCCCCACCCGCGTCAACGGGCAACGACGACGCCTCTGCCTGCCCCTCGCGTCACGCCCCGTGCGACTGCGCCACGTCGCCGGACGCCGCCACACCCTGCACGCCGCCGGCGACACCGCCCTCTTCCCCCTCGTCACCGACTGGACCCGGGCCGCCGACCTCGAAACCGGCCTCACCACCGACCACTCCTGGATCACCGCCGTGCTCGCCGCCGCCGGCCTCGACCCCGTCCCCGTCCTCGACGCCGCGCACGACCCGCGCCGCTACGTCGGCGGCGACCAACTCGTCGTCGTCGCCGGGACCGGCCTGCACGCCGGCGAACCCGTCGTCACCACCGGACGCGGCAACGACCTCCACACCTGGGCCCGCACCCCCGGCGTCGAGCACACCGCCCTCGCCGCCCTCTACGCCCAGCACCACGACCCCGCCCCGGCCACCGGCGAACCGGTCACCGGCGAACCGGTCACCGGCCCCCTGCCGCTCAGCCCCGACCAGCGCGCCGCCGTCCTCGCCGCCCGCCGCGCACCCGTCACCGTCCTCGGCGGACCACCCGGCAGCGGCAAGACCCACACCCTCGCCGCCATCGCCCTCGACGCCGTCGCCGCCGGCCGCTCCGTCCTGCTCGCCAGCCGCACCCGCAGCGCCGCCGACGCCCTCGCCACCGCACTGCACCGCGCCGGCGGCCCCGCCCCCGTCCTCTTCGGCGACTCCGAACTCCGCCAGGACACCGCACGCGAACTCGCCGACGGACCCACCGCCACCACGACCACGAACGAACTCGCCACCCTCGACCACGCCCGCCGCGCCGCCGACGCCGCCGTCACCACCGCCGAACGCGCCATCGCCGCCGCCCTGCGCGACGAAGAACTCCTCCACGCCGCCGTGCACCGCGAAGCCCTCATGCCCGCGCACCGGCTCGTCGCACCCCGCGCCTTCGACGCCGACACCGACCTCGACCGCCTCCGCACCCTGCTCCGCCCCCGCACCGGCCCCCTCGCCCGCACCCGCACCGCCCTCGCGCTGCGCACCGCACGCCGCCGCACCGGCGCACCGGACGGCACCACCACCGCCGACCTCGCCGCGGCCCTCACCGCCGCCGAGCAGTCCGCCGCCCACGTCCGCGTCGCCGCACGCGGCGGCACCGACCTGCACGCCCTGCGCGACCTGCTCGCCGAAGAGGACACCCGCGCCCACGCCGCCACCGCCGCCTGGCTGCGCGCCCTCGCCACCGGCCACCGCGGCACCGGACCACGACGCGCCGTCGCCGCGCTCGCCACCGCCCTGCGCTCCGGCCCCGCCGCCCGCCGCCGCGCCCTCGCCACCATCCCGCCCCACGACCTCGTGCGAGCCCTGCCCGTGTGGGTCGGCACCCTCGCCGACGTCGAAAACATCCTCCCCGCCGCACCCGGCATGTTCGACCTCGTCGTCCTCGACGAGGCCGGCCACGTCGACCAACCCCTCGCCGCACCCGCCCTGCTGCGCGGCCGACGCGCCGTCATCGGCGGCGACCCACGCCAACTGCGCCACGTCTCCTTCGTCGGCGACCAGGCCGTCCGCGACGCCCTCGCCGCCGAGGGCACCACCGCCCTCGCCGACCGCCTCGACGTGCCCAAGGTCAGCCTCTTCGACGCCGCGACCGCCGTCGCCGACGTCCACCACCTCACCGAGCACCACCGCTGCGCGCCCCACCTCATCGGCTTCGCCGCCACCCGCTTCTACGACGGCCGCATCGCCCTGCTCACCACCCACCCCGCCCTCGCCGACGTCGACCGCATCGACACCGAACACGTCCCCGGCACCCGCGACGACAAGGGCGTCAACCACGTCGAGGTCGACGCCGCCCTCGCCCACGTCCGCCGCCGCACCGCCGCCGGCACCCGCTCCATCGGCGTCGTCACCCCGTTCCGCGCCCAGGCCGACGCCCTCGAACAAGCCCTCCTCGACCGCCTCACCCTCGACGAGATCACCACCGGCGGCGTCCGCGTCGGCACCGTCCACGGCGTGCAGGGCTCCGAGTTCGACGAGGTCGTCATCAGCTTCGCCCTCACCGACGACGACCGCCCCCACGCCTGGCGCTTCGCCGGCGACCGCAACCTGCTCGCCGTCCTCACCACCCGCGCCCGCCACCGCGTCCACGCCATCACCTCGGCCACCGCGCCCGTCGGCCTCGTCGCCGACTACCTCGCCCACGCCGACACCCCGCCCACCGGCACCCCCGGCACCGCACCCGCCGACGAGTGGACCGCCCGCCTCGCCGACGAGCTCACCGCCCTCGGCCTCACCACCCGCACCGGCTACCCCGTCGGCCACCTGCACGTCGACCTCGTCGTCGGCGAACGCGCCCACGCCGTCGCCCTCGACACCCGCCCCCACCCCGACGGCCCCGCCGCCCACCTCACCCGCTGGCGCGCCCTGCGCGGCGCGGGCTGGCGCGTCCACGACGCCTTCCCCAGCCGCTTCGCCCACGACCCCGCCCGCGCCGCCGTCACCCTCGCCCACGAACTCACCACCGGTCAGCCCTGACCGGCGGCCCGGTCACCCCGCCGAACGACGGACCTCACCGCCCGACGACCCCTCCCACCGCGCACGCACCCACTCCAGGCACGACACGGCCGACGACAGCACCGACAGGTGACCGTCCCCCGCCGACACCCGCAGCTCCGCCCCCGCGCACCGCCCCGCCAACCACCGCGAGTGCGCCGCCGGCACCACGCGGTCCTCCCCGCCGTGCACCAGCAGCACCGGTGCCACCACGTCGGCCGGGTCGAACCCCCACGGCGCCACGTACGCCAGGTCGTCGTCCACCGCGCCCGGCGCACCCAGCGCCGGACCCACCACCGACCCGAACCACGACCACTCCCCCTCCAGCGCGGCCCAGTCCGCCGACGTGAACCCCGGCTCCCGCTCCTCCCCCGACGCCTCGAACGCCGGCTTCACCGCACGCCCCGCCACCGCCGCGCGCAACGACGCCCCACCCGACTCCGCCATCCCCGCGAACCAGTCCAGCCCCTCCGCGCCGTACGGGGCCAACCCCGCCACCGACACGACGGCCACCACCCGCCCGCCCAGGAGCGCACCGCACGCCAGCGCGTGCGGCCCACCACCGGAGTGCCCCACCACCGCGAACCGGCCGACCCCCGCCGCGTCCGCCACGGCCGCCGCGCACACCGCCGCCGACGCCACGTCCCGCCCCGGCCGCCCCGACGACCCGCCGTACCCGGACCGGTCGAAGGACAGCCACCGCAGACCCAGCCGGGCGGCGTCCGCGAACAGCGGCGCGGGCGGCGCGCCGAGGTTCGGCGTCCCGTGGTGCCACACCACCGGGAGCCCGTCCCCGCCCGTGTCGCAGGCGTGCAGCACGGGACCACCGGGCAACTCGACGTCGAACTCGATCATCACCGCGCCGAGCCTGGCGCCGCGCGTCCTCAGCGGGTTTTCGCTGGTCAGGACGTTCGGCACCAAGCTCGGCGCGATGCAGAACTTCTTTTTGTCTACACTGAAGTTATCGAGTGGACGGTACCAGTGGTCCCGGTCAGCGCTCGTCCTCCCCCGATCGGGACCTGCTCGCCCGCAGCGACCCGGGGTGCGCCTTGGCCGACGGGTCCTTGCGGGTCTTGAGCAGGCTCGCGACCGTGACGATCGCCAGGACGCCGATGATCACGCCCAGGCTGACCGGCGTCGCGATCTCCGGCACGCTCGCCGACACGTCCACGTGCAGCCAGTGCAGGATCAGCTTCACGCCGATGAACGCGAGGATGACCGCCAGCCCGGTCGACAGGTAGACGAGCCGGTCCAGGAGGCCCTTGACCAGGAAGAACAGTGCCCGCAGGCCGAGCAGCGCGAAGGCGTTGGCGACGAAGACGATGTACGGCTCCTCCGTCACGCCGAACACGGCCGGGATGGAGTCCAGGGCGAACAGCAGGTCGATGCCGCCGATGGCGACCAGCACGATGAACAGCGGCGTGCCGACCCGCTTGCCGCCCTCCCGGGTGAACAGCTTGCCGCCGTCGTACTCGGTGGACAGCGGCAGCACGCGCCGCGCGGTGCGCACGACCGCGTTGTTCTCCACGTCCGGGTCCTCGTCGCGGTGCCGGAACAGCTGCACCGCGGTGAAGATCAGCAGCAGGCCGAACAGCAGGAACATGAACGAGAACAGCGAGAGCAGCGTCGCGCCGAGCGCGATGAAGATGGCGCGCATCACCAGCGCCAGCACGATGCCGAACGTCAGCACCTTGTGCTGGTGCTCCTCGGGCACCGCGAACGTGGTCATGATGATCACGAACACGAACAGGTTGTCGACCGACAGCGACTTCTCGACGATGTAGCCCGCGAAGTACTCGGTGCCGAACCCACCGCCGTGGGCCATCGTCAGCCACACGCCGAAACCCACGGCGACCAGGATGTAGAACACCGACCAGGCGGTCGCCTCGCCGAACCCGACCCGGTGCGGCCGGACCGCGGCGAGCACCAGGTCGACCGCGAGCAGCAGCAGGATCAACCCGATGGTCACGCCCCACGTGAGCGCGTCGATCTCCAGCACCCGTTTTCCCGCCTTCCGCTCGTCGGTGGAGGTGGCAGCTTCGCAGAAACGGACATTAGTGGGCAAAACGCCACACCGTGCCCGGATCAGGAGTGACCAGGACCATGCCCGAGGTTCCACCCGGCCGCATGGCCAAACCCCCGCCCGACGGGCGTCACGCCCCCGTGGTGGAACCGGGTCGGACGATCATCAGCACGGTGACGGCCGCCCACAGCAGGTTGAACACCCCGGTCTGCATCGCCAGCCGCCCGGGCCACGACGCCCCCACCGTCACCGGGTCGTGGCCGACCCCCTCCAGGACCGCCTGCTGGCGCGGCAGCACCGCCAGCACGAGCACGCCGGCCGCCACCGCGGTCAGGGCGATCGACGTGATCAGCCACGCGTCGCCGAGCACGCCGAGGCTGCTCGCGGTGAACAGGCCGAACAGCGGCACCGCCACGCCCAGCGCCGCGTAGACCCGGCAGATGCGGTTGAGCGTGCGCAGGACCACGACGTCGCGCTCCTCCCCCGTGGCCAGCGCCCGGCGCGTGGCGGCGGGGAACATGCTCGCCGCGACGGTGACCGGCCCGATCGCGACGATCGCGGCCAGCACGTGCAGCGACAGCAACACCTTCGTCATGATCAGGACGCTAACCGGGCCGCGCGCCCGGCGGCACCGGCCGGAATGCCATCTTCCACCTGGTTCCCGCCATCCGCCGTGACCTGCCCGGTCCGACCGAGGCGCAGGTCAGCGGTCTGGCCAGAACCCGTTACCGTGGTCGCCATGCACACGATCGCCGTCCTGGCGCTCGACCGGGTCGTCCCGTTCGACCTGGCCACGCCGATCGAGGTGTTCGCCCGCACCCGGCTGCCCGACGGGCGCGCCCCGTACCGGGTCAGGGTGTGCGCCGCCACGCCGACCGTGGACGCGGGCGCGTTCACCCTGCGGGCGCACTGGGGGCTGGAGGCGCTGGCCGCCGCCGACACGATCGTGCTGCCCGGCACCACCGCGCCCGACGAGCCCGTGCCGGACGAGGTGCTCGACGCCCTGCGCGCCGCCGCCGCCCGGGGCACCCGCATCGCGTCGATCTGCACGGGCGCGTTCGTGCTCGCCGCGACCGGCCTGCTGGACGGCCTGCGGGCGACGACCCACTGGGTGGCCGCGCCCGGGCTGGCCGCCCGCCACCCGGCGGTCGAGGTCGACCCGGACGTGCTCTACGTCGACAACGGGCAGCTCCTGACCTCGGCGGGCGCGGCGGCGGGCCTGGACCTGTGCCTGCACCTGATCCGCCGCGACCACGGCTCGGCGGTGGCCGCCGACGCGGCGCGGCTGTCGGTCGTACCGCTGGAGCGCGAGGGCGGCCAGGCCCAGTTCATCGTGCACGACCCGCCGCCGGTGCCCCGCGGCACGACGATGGAGCCGCTGCTGGCGTGGCTGGAGGACAACGCGGCGGAGGAGCTGACCCTGGAGGACATCGCCGCGCGGGCGGGCACGAGCACCCGGACGCTGAACCGCCGCTTCCGGGAGCAGACCGGCACCACTCCCCTCCAGTGGCTGCTGCGCGCCCGCGTCCGCCGGGCCCAGTACCTGCTCGAAGCCACCGACCACCCGGTCGAGCGCATCGCCGCGCAGGTCGGGTTCGGCTCGCCCACCGCGTTCCGCGACCGGTTCAAGCGCGTCGTCGGCACGAACCCGGGCGGCTACCGCGCGGCGTTCCGCACCGCCGCCGCGCCGTCCCGTTAGGACCTCCGGCTCAGGCCGGGTCGAGCGGGACGCGCACCCGGGCCGGGGCGAGACCGGCCGGCGGCCAGGAGACGAGCAGGTCGGCGACGTCCCCGTGCCGCTCCAGCACGAACTCCCGGGTGCCGTCCAGGGCGTCCCCGCCGCCGGACCACGAGCCGTGCGACGCGTGCGCCCGGTGCGCCACGCCGTCGTGCAGCACCGCGACGCGCGGCTCGTGGTCCGGGTCCGCACCCGGCGGGGAGGTGGCCGCCGAGAGCTCGCGCGCCACCTCGCCCCGCGCCACGCACACCAGGCCGAGGGACAGCAGGTCGGGACCGACGGTGGCCAGCCGGCCCAGCACCAGCACGGCGTGCTCGCCGCGGTGCAGGACGCGCTGGGCGACGGCGATCGCGCCCTCCTCGACCGCGACGCGCGGCGAGGCGCGCGAGAACCGCTCCTCGAACTCCCCGGTCGTCGGCGTCGCGAGCACCGGCGCGTCCCAGATGGACGCGGTGCCGCGCGCCACCTCCTCCCGACCCGGCAGCGGGAACGCGACCGCGGTGTCCGGGAGGCCGAGCGAGGGCCACCCGAGCACCAGGTCGAGCCGGTCGTGGACCGGCGGGAGCCAGTAGGCGGCGCGCCGGGACGGGCCGAACTCGCCGTCGTGGTCGTCACCGCTGTCGGTCGTCCACACCGACTCGCGCACCCGGTGCGCGCGGCCGTCGCCGTCGCGCCACCCGACGCGCAGGGCGTCGTCGTCCCCGGGCGGCACGCGGGTGGCCGGTCCGCCGCGCCGCTCGCGGATGTCGCGCTGCCGTTCGAGGGCGGTGCGCCGGTCCAGCGGCTGCCGGGCGAGGAGCTCCAGCACCAGGCCGGACGTCCGGGAGACCGCGCTGACCAGGCCGACGCTCGCGCCCGGCCACCGCACCAGCACCCCGCCGCGGTGCGCGGGCACGCCCAACGTCGCGAACTCCTCCACCGGTCGAGCATCCCGGTCGCCGGAGCGGCCGGCAACCGGCTCCCGCCGGCGGGTCGTGGAAGGCGGTCAGCCGCCGAGGGCCCGGGCGCACTCGGCGGCGCCGGGTCTGCGCCGCACCGACAGGGCCGTCATCAGCAGCAGCAGGCGGGTCAGGTCGGCGGGCAGGCCCGGCGGCACGGCGGGCGGGCGGTCCAGGCGCGCGAAGGCGGCGTCCACGGCACCGCCTTCGTACTCGCGGCGGCCGGTCAGGCACTCCAGCAGCACCAGGCCCAGCGAGTAGACGTCGGCGGGCGGTCCCACCTCGCCGCCGCGGACCTGCTCGGGCGCGAGGTAGGCGGCCGAGCCGACCACGTGGTCCCGGCGGGTGAGGCGCGTCGCGCCCGGTCCCCGGGCCAGGCCGAAGTCGGCGAGGTGGGCGTTGCCGCCGGCGTCGAGCAGCACGTTGGACGGCTTCACGTCGCGGTGCACGACACCCCGTTCGTGGACGTGCGCGAGCGCGTCGGCCAGGCGGGAGCCGAGCGCGCGCACGGCCTCCGGCGGCATCGGCCCGTCGGCGAGGCGGTCGCGCAGCGTGGGGCCGTCGACCAGCCGCAGCACCACGAACGGCCGGTGGCCGGCGGTGCCCGCGTCCTGCACGGACACCAGGGCGGGGTGGTGCAGGTCCGCCAGGGTGCTCACCTCGCGCTGGAAGCGGCGGCGCGCGGTGGGGTCGTCGTCGAGGGTGAACAGCTTGACCGCGACGAACCGGTCCAGGCGGGTGTCCCACGCCCGGTGCACGACGGCCGTGCCGCCGCTGCCGAGCAGGCCGTCGAGGCGGTACCGGCCCGCGAGCAGGCCGTCGATCCCGAGCAGGTCGTCGTGCCGCGACACGCTCCGCACCCTTCCGTCGCCGTGGTGGGAGGCGGCGTGTTCCCGCCCCACCGGGTTCCCAAACCCGCCGACCGCCCCCCGCTTCGGGAACGCGCAGCCGAGGCCGTCGCGCACGCGCGGGGGCCGAAGGCATAGGGTCGTCCGATCATGGACCCCCTGCCGCCGCCCGCCCCGGGCGACCCGGTCGCCGTCGTCGCCTGCTTCGAGGACCTGCCCGCCGCGGTGTGGGGGTTCGCCGGGCCGGACCTGGCCGTGGTGGCGGCCAACCGCGCCGCGCGCGAGGCCCTGCCGGAGGTCGCCGGCCGGGTCCTCGACCTCGCCCGGCGGTGCTACGCGCAGGGCCGGGTCGTCGTCGACGAGGAGCGGCGCGCGCCCGCCGGGGGCTTCTCCACCGTCACGTGCCGACCCTGGCCGGACGGCGACGGCGACGGCGCGGTGGGCGGCGTGATCGCGCACGTGGTCGACGTGACCGCGCAGGTGCTGGCCCGCGAGCGGACCGCGCGGGAGGTGGCGCAGGCCGCGCGGCGCGCCCTGCTGCCCGACGCGCTGCCGGTCCTGCCCGGGCTCCGGCTCGCCGCCCGGTACGTCGTGGCGGAGGACGAGCGGGCCGCGGGCGGCGACTGGTTCGACGCGGTCCCGCTCGGCGACGGGCGGGTCGCGCTGCTGGTCGGGGAGGTCGTGGGCTGCGGACCGGTCGCGTCGGCGGCGATGTCCGGGCTGCGCGCGGTCGCGCTGCGCGCCCTGTGGGCGAGCGCGCCGGTCGAGGAGGTGGCGGCGCAGCTCGACGCGTTCGCCTCCCGCTCCCCGGCCGCCCGCGCCGCCGCGGTGTGCCTGGTGGAGCTGGACACCGCCACCGGCGAGGTGCGGGGCGTGAACCGGGCCCACCCGCCCGCGCTGGTCGTGTCCGCCGACGGCGGCACCCGGTTCCTGGCGCGGGACCGGCCCGGCGGACCGCTGGGCGTGGGCGCGCCGGACGCCGGGGCGTGGCACGACCGGTTGCGCGCCGACGACGTCCTGGTGCTGTACTCCGACGGGCTCGTGGAGCGCGAGGGCCGCCCGCTGGACGCCGGTCTGGCCGCGCTGGCCGGCGTCGCCTCGGCCGCGCTCGCCGAGACCGGCGGTCCGCCGCGCCACCCGGCGGACCGGCTGTGCGCCGCCGCCGTGCGGCGCATGGGGTGGCCGGGCCACGGCGACGACGTGACCGTGCTGGTGGCCGAACGGCTGCCCGAGGCGCACGCCCCGCTCGCGGTGACGCTGGACGCCGACCCGGCGAACCTCGCGGTCCTGCGCAGGCGCCTGGCCGACTGGCTCGCGGTGCCGGACGTGGACGAGGACACCGCCTACGCGATCCAGCACTCGGTGGGCGAGGCCGTCACCAACTCGGTGGAGCACGGCTACGACCGCGACGGCGGCGAGGTGCGGGTGACGGCCCGGCTCACCGACCTGGGCGCGGCCGAGGTCGTGGTGCACGACCGGGGGCGCTGGCGGGCGGCGCCCGAGTCCCCCGGCGGGCGGGGGCGCGGGCTGGCGTTGATGCGGCACTTCGCGGACACCGTCGACGTGTCGTCCTCGGACGGGGGCACCACCGTGCGCCTGCTCCTGCCGATCACCCGGCCCGCGCACGTCGACCGCGCCGGACCGCACGCGGCGCGCGCCCGGACCGGGTTCGGCACCGTCCTGGAGCGGTCCGCGCACCCCGTGCTGAGCGTGACCGGGCCGGTCGACGCGCACACCTCGGACCTGCTGCGCGCGGCCGTGCACGAGGCGGGGCGGGGCGGCGCGCTGCCGCTCGTCGTGGACCTCACCGGGGTGACGCTGCTGGCCGGCGCGGGGGTGCGCCTGCTGTACGAGGTCACGGCGGCGCTGGGCGTCCGGCTCGTCGCGGCGGCCGGGTCGCCGGCGGGGCAGGTGCTGTCGCTGACCGGTCTGGCGCACGACGGGCGGACCCCCTGAGACCGGTGCCCACCGGGTACGGGCGGGACGCTGAACCCGCAGGTCCGCACGGTCGCGGCTCCGCGCGGGACGCCCCACCGGTAGAGTGGTGTGGATCAGTCTTCGAGCTTAGCGAGGTGAGGGACTCCGACACGGGTGTCCTGCGCGTGGTGAAAACAGACCCTCTGGTGTCGTCGTCCGGTGTCCTGACCGACGCCGGCTGGCAGAGCGCGCCCTACCCGGCCCTCCTCGCGGACGGCGACGGCACGGTGCGCGCGCTGAACCGCGCCGCCCGAGACCTGTTCCCCGGAGCTGCCGTCGGCGCGCCGCTGGCCTCCGGCTGCGCGCCGTGGCTGGCCGACGCGCACGTGCGACCGGGCCTGGCCGCCGGCCGGGTGGGCGCGCGCAGCTTCGAGGCGCACCCGGTCGAGCACGACGCCGGCGCGGTGACGTGGTGGCTCGTCGACGACACCGACGTCCGGGTGGCGCACGCCGCCCTCGGCGTCGAGCGGGAGCGCACGGCGCTGCTCAGCGAGGTGTCGACGGCCCTGCTGACGTCCCTCAACCCCGAGCGGTGCATGCAGGTCACGGCGCGGCTGGCCGCGGACCACCTGGCGGACGCGGCGCTGGTCATCGCGCCCGGGGGTCGCTTCGACCACCCCGTGACGCACTGCGTGCGCGGCGGTTCGCCGGTGCACGCCAAGCTGGAGTTCGACGCGGACGAGGTGCCCGGCCTCGGCGAGGCCCTCCAGGGCTTCCCGCCGGTGCCGTCGCGGTGGATCGACCCGGCGTCCGCGCCGTCGTGGCTGGTGCCCCCGGGTTTCGGCGCGGTCGGTTCGATCGTGGTGACCCCGCTGCCCGGCCACGGCATCCCGGCCGGCGCGCTGGTGCTGCTGCGGCGCACCGAGCAGCGCGTGTTCACCGACGACGAGGAGGTGTTCGCGCGGCTGTTCGCCGCCCGCGCGGGCAACGCGATGTCGGCGGCGCGCATGTTCGCGCAGCAGGCGTCGATCACCGAGACGCTGATGCGCGACCTGCTGCCGCCGACGCTGCACCACGTGGCCGGCGTGGAGTTCGCCGGGCGCTACCGGGCGTCGCTGGCCACCGAGCGGATCGGCGGCGACTTCTACGACGTGCACCAGGTGGAGCAGGGTGGTGCGGCGGGCGAGTCCCTCGCCGTGCTGGGCGACGTGTGCGGCAAGGGGCTGGAGGCGGCCGTGCTGACCGGCAAGGTCCGCACCGCGCTCCAGGCGCTGCTGCCCATGTCCGACGACCACCAGCAGGTGCTCTCGCTGCTCAACAACGCGCTGCTCAGCTCCCACCACACGCGGTTCGTGACCCTCGTGCTCGCCTCGGTGACCCGCTCCGGGTCCGACGTGCGGCTCCGCCTGACCTCGGGCGGCCACCTGCCGCCGCTGGTCGTGCGCCGCAACGGCGACGTGGAGGAGGTCGACACCGCGGGCACCCTGATCGGGGCGCTGCCCGACGTGCAGGCCACCACCGCGGAGGTCGTGCTGGGCCCGGGTGAGACGTGCCTGCTCTACACCGACGGCATCACCGAGGCGGTCGGCGGGCCGCTGGGCGGCGAGATGTTCGGCGAGGACCGCTTGCGGCGCGTGCTGGCCGCGTGCGGCGGGATGCCCGCGGAGGCGGTGGTGGAGCACGTGCAGATGCTCGCGTCCCAGTGGGTCGGCCCGAACAGCCACGACGACATGGCGGTGCTCGCCGTCACCGCGCCGCGCGGTCAGCACCTGACCGCGGTGGGTGGTCAGGGCCGAGGCAGGTACACCGCGTGAGCGACGTCGCGGCGTGCGCCGAACGCCTGTGGGACGCCGTCGTCGTCGGTGACGAGCTGGGCGCCGCCGACGCGGTGCTCAAGGGCCTCGACGACGGCCTGGACGCGGAGGGCGTGCTGCTGGACGTGATCGGCGCGGTGCAGCGGCGGGTCGGCGCGGAGTGGGCGGCCAACAACCTGACCGTGGCCCAGGAGCACGCGGCGACCGCCATCAACGAGCGCGTCATCGGCGTGCTGTCGACCGTGGTGGAGCGCCCCGCGCCGACCCGGGAGCGGGTCACCGTGGCGTGCGTGGACGGCGAGTGGCACGCGCTGCCCGCCCGGCTGCTCGCCGAGGTGCTGAAGCTGCGCGGGTTCCGCGTCGACTTCCTCGGCGCGCAGGTCCCCGCGCCGCACCTGATCACGCACCTGCACAGCACCGGCCCGGACGCGGTCGCGCTGTCCAGCTCCATCCCCACGCGCCTGCCGACCGCGCACGCCACGATCACCGCCTGCCAGGCGGCCGGGGTGCCGGTGCTGGCGGGCGGCAGCGCGTTCGGCCCGGACGGCCGCTACGCCCGCCTGCTCGGCGCGGACCTGTGGGCCCCGGACGCCCGGTCCGCCGCCGACCTGCTGGCGTCCGGCCCGCTGCCGCGCCCGCGCAACGGCCACCAGCCGATCGACGACCTGCCGCACCTGGGCGACCAGGAGTTCACGATGGTCTCCCGCACCGGCACGCAGCTGGTGAAGGCCGTCTACACCGGGTTGGAGGAGCGGTTCCCGGTGATGCGCTCCTACACCGACCTCCAGCGGCAGTACACCGCCGAGGACCTCGCGCACATCGTCGAGTTCTTCGCGACCTCCCTCTACACCGACGACGACTCGCTGTTCCTGGACTTCCTCACGTGGACCGCCGAGATCCTCGGCGCCCGCGGCGTGCCACCGCGCTTCCTGCCGCCCGCGCTGCGGCTGCTGGCCGCCGAGCTGCGCGACTTCCCCCGTGCCACCAGGCTGCTCGACCGGGCCCGCGTCGAGCTGACCGCCACCCTCGACGATGGACCCGCCACATGAGTTCACCCCGCCCCTTGACGTCGACCCCGGCGATCGTCGACGCGCAGACCGTGCGCGTCGTGCTGTCCGGTGACCTCTCCTACGAGAGCGGGGACGGCCTGCTGAGCACCGTCGACGCCGCGTTCGCCGGGTGGCAGGTGCGCCACCTGCACCTGGACTGCGCCGACGTCGGGTTCTGCGACTCCTACGGCCTGGCGACCCTGCTCGCCGTGCAGCGCCGCGCGGTGGCCGCCGGGGTGACCCTGGTCCTGGACAACCGCCCGGCCGGGCTGGACCGCCTGCTGCACCGGACGAACACCTTCCACCACCTGACCGGCGGCGCGCGGTCGGAGCGCCGGGAGCAGTCCGACCACTGAGGCCGAGCCGAGCCAGGGCGTCCGGCGGTCGTCGGTCAGTAGCTCAGGATCATGGTGTTCCACCAGAAGTCGAGCTTCTCCAGGACCTCCTCCGTGGCGTTCGGCGCCGTGGCGAGGGTGCCGGTCACCACGGTCCCGCTGTCCACCCACCACAGGTGCCCCGTGCCGCCGTCGAGGTAGCAGGTGAGGAACTCGCCGTCGAGCGGGCCCGCCTCGCTGCGGTAGTAGGTGGAGTAGTGGATCGCGTCGACGGTGGGCCGGCAGCCGCCGCGCGCGTCGTTGCGCGGGATGCCGCGACCGGTGACGACCGCCTGGAAGTGCGCGTCCTGCGCGGCGCGGGAGCCGAACAGGAGGAACTCGGCGCGGGCGGGCGGGTCGAAGTACTGGCTGATGTCGTTGGGTTCGGTGCAGACGACCCTGGCGGTGATCCCTTCGCCCTCCGGCTTCGCGGGGGCGCAGGAGGCGTTGCCCCGGTAGACCTCGGGGAGGGCGGCCAGCAGCGCCCGGTCCTCGGGGGTGGGGGCGGGGGTGGTCGTGGCGGGGGTGGTCGTGGCGGAGGTGCCGGCCCGGCCGGAGGTGGTGGAGGTGGGGGCGGCGGACGTGGTGGAGGTGGCGGGCGTGGTGGCACCGGTGCTCGCGGCCGTGGCGTCGCCGTTCAGCGTGGTCGTGGTGTCGAGGGCCGCGTAGGCGACCACGGCGACCACGACCACGGACGCCGCGGCGGCGAGGGCGGCCCAGCGGTGGATTCCCCGGAGCGCGGGGCGGTGCGAGGCGGGTGAGGGCTGGATCGGGTTCGGACCGGTGACCGGGCGGGGCGTTCCCGGGGCCGGGGTGCGCGGGCCCGCGTAGTGCGCCGGGCCGGCCGAGAGGGCCGGGCCGGCGGAAGGGATCGGGCCGGGCGAAGGGATCGGGCCGGTCCGGTGCTTCGGCGCGGTCGGGTCGGGGATCGTGGTCTTCGGGCCGGTGAGCGCGGTCTTCGGGCCGGTGAGCGCGGGTTTCGGGCCGGTGAGCGCGGCGCGGGCGGCCTTGGCGAGGGCACCGGCGGTCTCGTGGCGGGCGGCCGGGTCCTTGGCCATGCCCCGGGCGATCACGTGGTCCAGCGCGGCCGGGAGCGCCGGGTTGTGCTCCGTCGCGCGGGGCGGCGGTTCCTGCACGTGCGCCCAGATCTGGGCGGCGGTGCCGTCGACGGTGAACGGCCGCCGGCCGGTCAGGCAGGCGAACAGCAGGCAGGCCAGGGCGTACACGTCCGCCCGCCCGTCCACCGCGCCGCCGTCGAACCGCTCCGGCGCCATGTAGTCGAGGGTGCCGACCACCTGGCCCGACGCGGTGAGGTGCGTCGCGCTCGGTGACGCGCTGCGGGCGATGCCGAAGTCGACCAGGTAGACGAAGTCACCGGGTGCCACCAGCACGTTCGACGGCTTCACGTCCCGGTGCACGAGCCCGTCGGCGTGGGCGGCGTCCAGCGCGCTGGCCAGTTGTTCAACGATCCTCACGGCGCGTTCGGCCTCCAGCGGGCCGTCCGCGATCAGGTCGGTCAGGTCGGAGCCCTCGACCAGGCGCATGTCCAGGTAGAGCCGACCGTCGATCTCGCCGTAGGCGTGGATCGGGATGACGTGCGGCTCGCGCAGCCGGGCCACGATCTGCGCCTCCCGCCGGAACCGGGCCCGGAACGCGTCGTCGTCGTGGTACGCCGGGGACAACCGCTTCAGGGCCACGACCCGGTCGTGCAAGGTGTCGTGCGCCCGGTGGACCTCCCCCATCCCGCCGCGTCCCAGCAGCGGTCCGATCCGGTAGGGCCCGAACGTCTCTTCAGCCATGTTCTCCGCGTCCCACGTGCGCCGTCGCACGATCGACGCACCGTGACCGCGCCCGGTTCCCACCTCCCCCGCCCGTGACGCCCCGATGACGCTCCGCTCGCGGCACCGCGCGGGGGTCCCGCCCGCGGGTGAACGCGGGCCGACCGCCCCGTGTCGGAGACCGCGCGGCGGCGGCGCGCCGGTAGGGATGAGGGGCAGTCGGCAGCGGGGCGAGGGAGGACCGTGAAGGTGTTGTTGCGGACGGCGGGGGCGGTGCTCGTCGCGCTCGTGCTCGTGCTCGGTGCGGGCGGTACGGCGGGGGCCGGAGCGACCACGGGCACCGGGGCGATGGCGAGTACCGGGGCGGCGGTGCCCCCGTTGGTGATCGCCGACGAGTTCCCCGACCCGGACGTGGTCCAGGTCGACGGCACCTACTACGCCTACTCGACGAGTTCCGGGCACGGGCGGGTGCCGTACGCGACCTCGGCGAGTCCCCGGGGGCCCTGGAGCGTCCGGGGTGACGTGCTGCCGGACAAGCCCGCGTGGGCCGGGGACGGCGGGTTCTGGGCCCCCGACGTCTCGCGGCGCGCGGACGGCCGTTTCCTCCTGTACTTCACCGCCCCCGGTGCCGCCGCCGGGCGGATGTGCCTGGGGGCGGCACTGGCGGACGGGCCCGGTGGGCCGTTCACCGCCGTGTCGGAACAGCCGCTGGTGTGCGACGCCGCCGAGGGCGGGGCCATCGACCCGGCCAGTTTCGTGGACGACGACGGGACCCGGTACCTGCTCTACAAGAACGACGGGAACGCGATCGGGAAGAGGTCTTCGATCTGGTTGCAGCGGACGGGGGACGACGGGGTGTCGTTCGTCGGCGGGCGGGTCGCGCTGGTGCACGACCTCGGGGCGCAGGACCAGGGCATCGTGGAGGCCCCGGTGCTGGTCAAGCGGCCTTCGCGGTACGTGCTGTTCTTCTCGGTCGGGGCCTACAACACCCCCGACTACCGGACCGGGTACGCCGTCTCCGACTCGCTGACCGGGCCGTACGCGCGGGCCGAGCGGCCGTTGATGAGCACGGCCGGGTTCGACGGCGCGGTGGTCGGGCCCGGCGGGCAGGACGTCGGCGACGGGCACGTCTTCTTCCACGGGCACGTGGCCGGGGTCGGACGTGGTGTGTACGTCGCGGACCTGGGGTGGGACGACGACCGGCCCGTGGTGCGCGGCAGCCGGGCCCGGTACGAGGCGGAACGGGGGCTGGTCCACCGGGCCGTGGTGCGCACGGGGGTCGCCGGGGCGTCGGGTGGCTCGGTGGTGAGCGGGATCGCGAGGGCCGGCAGCGAGGTGGCGGTGCGGGTGTTCGCGCCCGGCGACGGGGAGTACGCGGTGTCCATCGGCTACGCCGCCGCGCACGGCGACGCCCGGCACGCGCTGTCGGTGAACGGCGCGCCCGCGTCGGTCGTGGGGTACCGCGAGTCGGACGCGTGGGCGGAGGCGGTGGTGGACGTCGTGCTGACCGCCGGGGTCAACGAGGTGCGGCTGCGCTACCTGGACGGGGCGGTCGAGGTCGACTACCTGGACGTGGCCTGACCCCGCCACCGGTGGCGGGGTGGCCGTCGGCGCGTTCTACCGGCGAGCCGCGAGCCCCGTGATGTCGAGGAGCTTCGTCGCCGCGCGGGACGGGTTGGCGATCCTCAGGTCGCGGCCGGTGCGGGCCAGGACCTGGCGGACCTCGGCCACGAAGCGCAGGCCGGCGGCGCCGAAGAAGGTCACCCCGCCCAGGTCGACCACCACGTCGGCGGGCGGTCGGTCGGCGAGCGCGCGGAGGGCCAGGGTGAACTGGTCGTCGCAGGCCATGTCGATCTCGCCGCTCAGCTCGACGAGGGTCTCGTCACCGTCGGACGAGCAGCGCACCTGGCCTACGACCGGTGGGTCCACATCGAGGATCACTACCGGCCGCCTTCGCATCGTCCGAACCTGGACTTTTGCACTATGACAATAGTTCGGCTCTAGTATGCGCTCGTGGCGGTGCGATCACCAAACACTGGATCAGGCGGGGCGCCCCCGCGAGCCGGCGGCGTTCGGCTCGACGGCGGCCGGTTCGGCGGCCTCGGCGAAGCCCGTCAGCCCCATGACCAGGTGCAGCCGGTCGGCCGGGCTCATGCCCGCCAGGATGCGGGCGACCTCGCGCCGCCGCAGGCGGGAGACCTCGGCCATGAGGGCCCGGCCGCTGCGGGTCAGGGTCAGCTCCACCTCGCGCCTGCTGTGGCCGCTCTCGCAACGCGCGACGAACCCCGCCGCCTGGAGCCGGTCGCACAGCCTGCTCGCCGACGACGGGATCGCGCCCATCGCCTCGGCCAGGCCGTTCAGGTTCACCCGGCCGTGCCGCGCGATCACGGTGAGCGCCTGGAACTGCGAGGCCGACACCCTCGTCTCCAACTCGTGCTGCGAGGCCGTCCACAGCGCGGCGAGCACGTCCGCCGCCCGCTCGACGGCCGCCACCGGGTCCTCCGGGCGCTGCTGGTCGTCGGTCGCCATGCCGCCTACTGTGTCACCCCGACCCCTCGCCGGAACAACCCCACGAGCCGGACCCCGGCAAGGAGGCTCCCGTGACCGCTGCGGAGAACGCCGTCGTCGGCATCGAGCAGGCCCTGAGAGCGAGCCCGCCGCACGCCCTGATCGACACGCTGCACAGCCGCCTGCGCAGCGACTTCGGCGCGGTCGACACCGAGCTGCTGCTCGCCGACTACAAGCTCAGCGTGCTGCAACCGGTGACCCGGCTGCCCGAGACGGCCGCGCCGCTGGCCATCCGCACCACCGCGGCCGGCCGGGCGTTCACCTCGCAGCGACCGCTGCTCGAACCCGACCGCGACCGGGACGGCGTGGTGGCCCACCTGCCGGTGGCGGTGCGCGGCGACCGGCTGGGCGTGCTGGTCACCAGGCTGCCCCAAGCGCCCGCGGCCGACGTGCTGCCCGCGCTGGCGGAGCTGGCCACCGCGCTGGCGCACGAGCTGGTCGTCGCCGAGCGCGACACCGACCTGTACCTGCGGGCCCGAAGACGGGAACGGCTCAGCCTGGCCGCCGAGATGCAGTGGCAGCTGCTGCCGGGGCGCGGCTGCGCGCGGGACGAGTACTCCCTGGGCGGGCAGCTCGAACCCGCCTACACGATCAACGGCGACAACTTCGACTGGAGCGCCACCGCGGACCGGCTCACCGTCACGGTGTCCAACGGCATGGGCGAGGGCATCCAGGCGGCGCTGCTGACCAACCTCGCGATCAGCGCGCTGCGCAACGCCCGCCGCGCCGGGCTCGACCTGCCCGGTCAGGCGGCGCTGGCCGACCAGGCGGTCTACGCCGAGCACGGCGGCGCGTGCCACGTGTCCACCCTGCTGCTGGAGTTCGAGCTGACCACCGGCGAGGTGTCGGTGATCGACGCCGGGTCGCCGCGGATGCTGCGGCTGCGCGACGGCGAGGTCACCCTCGTGCCGTTCGAGCGCCAGCTGCCGCTGGGCATGTTCGACGGCACCGACTACGAGGTGCAGCGGCTGCGCGTCGAGCGCGGCGACCGGCTGGTGGTGGTCAGCGACGGCGTGCACGCCGCCCGTTCGCCGCACGGCAGCGACTACGGCTCCACCAACCTCGACCGGATCATCCGGGGGTCGCACCACCTGCCCGCGCCCGAGGCGGCGCGGGCCATCATCGCGGAGCTGCTGGACTACCACGAGGGCACCGACCTGCTCGACGACGCCGTGGTGGTGTGCCTGGACTGGGCCGGGGCGTCGGCCCCCTGACGGTCCGGGCACCGGTTGTCCGGTGGTTGTCCGTCCTGGACGACCGCGCGGGCAGGACAACTCCCGGGCCGCTACACAGGGATGTGCCGGACGCGTCCGGCACATCGCCCGGCCACTCCCGGCCGGCGGTGGTCCCCGTGAGAGGAACCCGATGAACCGCCACCACTTCCGCCCGGCCCTCGCCGCTGCCCTCGCCGCCTTCTCGCTCACCGCCGCGGGGGCGGGCCCGGCCCGTGCCGAGGCCGCCGAGGACCCGGTCCAGCAGTTCCGCAACCAGTCGACCGGGAAGTGCCTCAGGAGCGGCATCCACGACGACCGGCCCACGTCGGAGCACTGGTGCGGCAACGGCATCCACGCGTGGTGGGTGCACACGTGGCGCGACGGCACCGTCGAGCTGAAGAACCACGCGCTGCTCACCTGCCTGGACGACAGCGAGCACGGCCTGCGCCTGGTGGGGTGCAACACCTCCGCGTACCAGAGCTGGCACGTCCTCAAGGCCGGGGACGACGTCGCGCTGCGCAACCAGCACACCGGCCGCTGCCTCGACGACAGCGCCGAGTTCGGGGTGCGGACGCACGTGTGCGGACCGGAGGGCAACTTCCACCAGCTCTGGCGCTGACCCCCGATCGTGGCCACCCCATCGTGTCCTGGTCGGACCTCCTCGCCCGTGGGGACAATCGGCGGTGTCGGGGAACGGGGTGACGAGGGGAACGGATGCCGCGGCCGGAGAGTCCGCTCGACCCGGACGCCGGCGAGCTCCAGCGGTTCGCCCACGAGCTGCGCCAGGTGCGCGCGCGGGCGGGTGGTCCGCCTTACCGGGTGCTCGCCCGGCGCGCGCACTTCTCCGCCGCCACGTTGGCGAAGGCGGCGGACGGCACGGGCCTGCCCAGCCTGGCGGTGACGCTGGCCTACGTCCGCGCGTGCGACGGCGACGTGGCCGGCTGGGAGGCGCGGTGGCGGGAGGTCTCCGCGCGGACCGAGCCCGGTCCCCCGGTCTCCGCCGCCCCCCACCGCACCGACGACGTCCCGTGCCCCTACCCCGGCCCGGCCCCGTTCGGGTCCGCGGACGCGGACCTCTTCGCCGGCCGGGACGGGGTCCTGGCCGAACTGGTGGCCGCGCTCGACCGCCACCGGCTGGTGGCGCTGGTCGGGCCGTCCGGGTGCGGGAAGACGTCGCTGCTGCACGCCGGGCTGCCCGCCGCGCTCGGACGGGAGGTCGCCGTGCACGCCCTGCGGCCGGACCGGGAGCGCCCGCCCGCCAGGGGCGACGTGGTGCTGGTGGTCGACGGCGCGGAGTTCGCCGCCCTTGCCCCCGCGGAGCAGGCGCGGTTCGCCGACCGGGTGCTCGCCGCCGTCCGGGCGCCGGAGGACCGCACGCGCGCGGTGCTGGTCGGCAGTTCCGGGCGCGGGTGGGCGGGGCACCCGGAGCTGGCGCGGGCGGCGCGCGTCGACGTGGGCCCGGCGACCGTCGAGGAGCTGCGCGCCGCCGTCGTCCACCCGGCCGCCCGTTCGGGGTGCACGGTGGAGGGCGCGCTGGTGACTCAGCTCGTGGGCGAGGTCGCCGGGCAGCCGGGCGCGCTGGCGCTCGTGGCCCTGGTCATGGCCCGGACGTGGCCGCGACGCCGGGGCAACGCGCTGACGCTCGCGGGTTACCGGGCGTGCGGCGGCCTGGCCGGCGTGCTGTCCGACGCGGCCGAGCGGTGGTGGGCGGACCTGCCGGCGGGGCGGTGCGAGGCGGCGCGGGCCGTTCTGCTGCGCCTGGTCGCGGCCGGTGGGGGCGCCGTCTGCCGGGACGAGTTCGACGCCGAGCCGGTCCTGGACGAGCTGGCCGCCGCGCGCCTGGTCGTGCTGGACGGCGACGACGTGCGGCCGGCGCACCGGTCGCTGCCCGAGCTGTGGCCCCGGCTGCGGGAGTGGGTGGCCGTCGACCGCGAGGGCCTGCGCGTGCACCGCCACCTGACCGATGCCGCCCGGACGTGGGAATCGCTGGGCCGGGAAACCGACGCGCTGTACCGGGGCACCCGGCTGGTCACCGCGCGGGCGTGGGCGGACGGGAACGGCGACCGCCTCAACGCCCGGGAGCGGGACTTCCTGCGGCACAGCACGGCACCGCCCCGGGGCCGTCGCCGCCTCGTCGCCGCGCTGCTGGCCGCGGCCCTCGTCGGGGCGACGGCGGTCGCCGTGTCCGTGCGCACCGGGCCGGGGCCGGTCCGCGGGTCGGCGGACGCCGACCGCACCGGTCGGGCCGACCTGGTGGGCATGGTCGGCGGACTGCGCGTGTGGCCCAACACGGGCGCCTTCCCGGGACGTCCCTGGGGTGAGCCCGTCGCCCTCGGTCCCGACCTGGACCCGTCGCTGACCAGGTTCGCCGACCTGGACGGCGACGGCCGCGACGACCTCGTCGGCATCGACCGGAACGGCACGCTCACCGGGTGGCGCACCGACCACCGGTCGTCGACCGCGCCGTGGCCGGTCTCGGCCGAGGTGGGCCGGGAGTGGGACGGCGACCCGGCCGCGATCCACTTCGCCGACCTGGACGGCGACGGCAGGGCGGAGCTGATCGGCGTGGACACGGCGGACGACCAGGTCCTGCGGGCGTGGCGCAACAACGGCGGGTTCCCGGACTGGCCCTGGGACAGCCCGATCGGGCTGGGCGCGGGCTGGGTGGACGTCACGACGGCGCGCTTCGCCGACCTGACCGGCGACGGCCTGGCGGACCTGATCGCCGTCGGCGACCGCGGCCTGCGCGTGTGGCCGAACAACGGCGGGTTCCCGGCGTGGCCGTGGGGGGAACCGGTGGACGTCGGCCGGGCGGGGGCGGCCGACCCCCAGTTCGCGGACCTGGACGGCGACGGCTACGCGGACCTGGTCGCGGTGACCGGTGGCGGCATCACGGTGTGGCGCAACGGCCGCACCTTCCCCGGGACGCCGTGGGAGCCGCCGGTCCGCGTCGACACCGGCGGCCCGGTCCCCGACGTGGTCCGCTTCGCCGAGCTGGCGGGTGACGCGTGACCCGGTGAGCGGGCGCGGCCGGCTCGGACGTCGACGGGGCGGGAATCGACGGGGCGGGCGCGGACCCGGTGCCAGCGGGTCCGGTGCCAGCGGGTCCGGCGTCAGCGGTCGCCGAAGCGCTCGGCCAGCCAGGCGAGCTGGCGGGCGGCGTGCAGGGCCTCGCCGTGCTCGTGGCCGTTGAACGGGTAGACCTCGATGGTCTTGTCCCGGCCGCCCAGGACGTTGTAGGCGGCGAACGCGCCGGCGGGTGGGCAGACGGTGTCGCGCAGGCCGACGCCGAAGTGGGCCGCCGCGGTGGTGCGGCGGGCGAAGTGCGCGCCGTCGAAGTGCGCCAGCGAGTGCAGCACCCGGTCCACGTCCTCGCGCCGCACGGAGAGGTACTGGGTGATCTCGCCGTACGGGTGGTTGTCGGTGAGCGCGATGCTGCGCGGGATGTCGCACAGCAGCGGCGCGCTGGCCAGCAGCGCGACGGCGCGCGGGTTGAGCCCGGCCGCCGCCAGCGCAAGGCCGCCGCCCTGGCTGTTGCCGGCCACCGCGACGCGCGAGCCGTCCACGTCGGGCAGCGCGGCGACGGCGTCCACGGCGCGCGCCGCGTCGGTGAGCAGCCGGCGCAGGTAGGCGGTGGCGGGGTCGGTGACGCCCCGGGTCAGGAAGCCGGGCGCGGCCGGTCCGGAGCCGACCGGGTCGGGCGTGTCGCCGCCGTTGCCGTACTGGCCGCCCTGGCCCCTGGTGTCCACGAGCAGGTGGGCGTACCCGGCGCACGGCCACAGCAGCCGCTCGTGCGGCAGCCCCCGGCCCCGGCCGTAGCCCAGGTACTCCACGACGGCGGGCAGCGGGCGCCCGGCGGTGCCGGCGGGTCGGGTGTACCAGGCGCGGATCGGGTGGCCGGCGAACCCGGCGAAGGTGACGTCCCAGGTGTCGACGAGCGCGAGGTCCGTCGCGGCGGGCACGACGTCCACGAGCGGGTCGTGCGCGGCGGCCTCGGCCAGGGTCGCGGACCAGAACGCGTCGAAACCGGCGGGCTCGCGCACCTCGGGCGCGTACCGCTCCAGGTCGAACGGGGTCACTTCTTCGCCTTCCTAGACGGGGGTGGGCGGGGCGGTGCTCTCGCGCACCACGAGTTCGGTGGCCAGGTCGATCCGCTCGTTCGGCGGGCGGTCTCCCCTGGCCAGCGTGAAGACCATCTGGGCGGCGGTGGTCGCCATCTCGCGCAGCGGTTGGCGCACGGTGGTCAGCGGCGGCCCGATCCACTCGGTCACCGAGAGGTCGTCGTAGCCGACGATCGACAGGTCGCGCGGGATGGACAGGCCCAGCTCGCGGGCCGCGCGCATGACGCCGAGCGCCTGGAAGTCCGAGCCCGCGAAGATGGCGGTCGGCCGGTCGGGGCGGTCGAGCAGGGCCAGGCCGTGGTGGTAGCCGCCGTGCACGTAGAAGTCGCCGTACCGCACCAGTTCCGGGTCGATCGGCACGTCCGCGGCCTCCAGGGCGCTGCGGTAGCCGTCGACCCTGGCGCGGCTGCACAGCATCGTGGTGGGGCCGGAGACGACCGCGATCCGCTTGTGCCCCAACGCGATCAGGTGCCGGGTGGCGGCCAGGCCGCCCGCCCAGTTGGCCGAGCCGACGGTCGGCACGCCCGGCGGCTGCTCCCCCGCCGTGTCGACCACGACGAACGGGATCGTGCGGGTGGCGAGCTGGTGGCGCTGCTCGGCGTCCAGCTCGGCGAGCACGAGGATCACGCCCAGCGGGCGGCGGGTCAGCAGGTCGTCGAACCACTCGCGGCGCGGCCGGTGCGCGCCGCCCAGCTCGGACAGCACGACGGCGGCGCGCTCCACGGCCGCGGCCTGCTCGACGCCGCGGATGATCTCGGTGGCCCAGGCCGAGTTCATCTCGTGGAACACCAGGTCGATCAGGGCGGGCCGGGACGACTGGCGGGCGCGCCGCCGGCGGTAGCGGTGGCGTTCGATGACGCCCTCGACCCGGGCGCGGGTGTCGGCGGCGACGTCGGGGCGCCCGTTGAGGACCTTCGAGACGGTCGGCACGGAGACGCCGGCCTCGGCGGCGATGGACGAGATGGACGCGGCGGCCCGCTTGCCGGTGGCGTCCGCGGCACCGTTCGCACCCGGCTCGGTTGACGCACTCATGCTGGCCCCTGTCCACGAGGTCGCGCAGACGGCGGCGCGCGCTGGCCTAAAGTTTCGGCGCTGAGCCTAAGGGTTGCGAGGCTTATCGACCAGCATCTGTTCACCTACATGAACTTGTTGACGTGCCGGAATTCTGCACCTACGGTCCCTCCCACCGGACCGATTATCGGCTTAACAGTCGATAGTTTCGACCATTCACGAAGACGTGAGGCGGAGGTACCTGGTCGATGACGAACAGGACGACGGACGCCGCGGCGCCGCCCGTCGCGAGGGTGGTCCCCGCGTGGCGGGACGCGAGCCTGCCGGTCGCTGACCGGGTGGAGGCGCTGGTCCGCGAGATGACGCTCCGCGAGAAGCTCGCGCAGCTCGTCGGCGTGTGGGTGGGCGCCGACCCCGAGGGCGGCGAGGTCGCGCCGCACCAGCACGACATGACCGGCGACCCCGTCGAGTGGACCGAGGTCATCGCCCACGGGCTCGGTCAGCTCACCCGCCCGTTCGGCACCCGCCCGGTGGAACCGGCGGCCGGGGCGCGCTCGCTGGCCGTGTCCCAGGAGCAGGTGGTGGCGGCCAACCGCTTCGGCATCCCGGCCCTGGTCCACGAGGAGTGCCTGACCGGGTTCGCCGCCTTCCGCGCCACCGCGTTCCCGGCGCCGCTGTCCTGGGGCGCGAGCTTCGACCCCGACCTGGTCGCCGAGGTGTCCGGCCTGATCGGCGCCTCCATGCGCGCCGCGGGCGTGCACCAGGGGCTCGCGCCGGTCCTCGACGTCACCCGCGACTACCGCTGGGGCCGCACCGAGGAGACCATCGGCGAGGACCCGCACCTGGTCGGCACGATCGCCACCGCGTACGTGCGGGGCCTGGAGCAGGCCGGGGTCGTCGCCACGCTCAAGCACTTCGCGGGCTACTCGGCGTCCCGCGCGGGCCGCAACCTCGCCCCGGTGTCGATCGGGTCGCGCGAGTTCGCCGACGTCGTGCTGCCGCCGTTCGAGATGGCCGTGCGCGACGGCCGGGTCCGCTCGGTCATGAACTCCTACAGCGACGTGGACGGCGTGCCCTCGGCCGCGGACCGCGCGCTGCTCACCGGCCTGCTGCGGGACACCTGGGGCTTCGACGGCACGGTGGTCGCCGACTACTTCGCGGTGAAGTTCCTCCAGTCGCTGCACGGGGTCGCGGCCGACGAGGGGCACGCCGCCGGGCTGGCGCTGGCCGCGGGCATCGACGTGGAGCTGCCCACCGCGCGCTGCTACGGCGACCCGCTGCTGGCCGCGGTCGAGCGCGGCGACGTGGACGAGGCGCTGGTGGACCGGGCGCTGCGGCGCGTGCTGCGGCAGAAGGTGGAACTGGGGCTGCTCGACCCGGACTGGTCGCCGTGGCCCGCCGACCACGACGCGCTGCGCTTCGACACCGCCGAGGCGCGGGACGCGGCGCTGCGGCTGGCGCGGGAGTCCGTCGTGCTGCTGACCAACGACGGCGTCCTGCCCCTGCGGCCCGACCTGCGGCTGGCCGTGGTCGGCCCGCTGGCCGACGACCCGATGGCGATGCTCGGCTGCTACTCGTTCCCCGCGCACATCGGCGTGCACCACCCGGACGCCGGGCTCGGCCTGGAGATCCCGACCGTGCTGGACGCGCTGCGCGGGGCCGGCGCGGACGTGCGGCACGCCCGCGGCTGCGACGTGCGCGGCGACGACCGGTCCGGCTTCGACGAGGCGGTGGCCGTCGCGGCGGGCGCGGACGCGTGCGTGGTGGCGGTGGGCGACCTGGCGGGCCTGTTCGGCCGCGGCACGTCCGGCGAGGGCTGCGACGCGACCACCCTGGAGCTGCCCGGCGTGCAGGCGGACCTGGTGCGGGCCGTCCTCGCCACCGGCACGCCGGTCGTGCTGCTGCTCCTCACCGGCCGCCCCTACGCGATCGGCGAGCTGGCCGACGGCGCGGCGGCGACCGTGCAGACCTTCTTCCCCGGCCAGCTCGGCGGCCGGGCGATCGCCGACGTGCTCACCGGCGCGGTGTCGCCCTCGGGCCGGCTGCCGGTGAGCGTCCCCGCCGACCCGTCCGGCCAGCCCGGCACCTACCTGGCCGCGCCGCTGGCCCGCCGGAGTGACGTGTCCACTGTGGACCCGACGCCGGCGTTCCCGTTCGGCCACGGCCTGGGCTACGACGAGTTCACCTGGTCGCGGCCCCGCGTGGCGGGCACGACGTGGCCCACCGACGGCGCGGTCGAGGTCGAGCTGGACGTGCGCAACCCCGGCGACCGGGCGGGCGCGGACGTCGTGCAGCTGTACCTGCACGACCCCGTCGCCCAGGTCGTGCGGCCCGTCGTGCGGCTGATCGGCTACGCCCGGGTGCCGCTGGGACCCGGTGGCACGGCCCGCGTGCGGTTCCGGGTGCCCGCCGACGCCACCTCGTTCACCGGCGTGGACGGGCGGCGCGTGGTGGAACCCGGCGCGGTGGTGCTGCGCGTGTCCCGGTCCAGCGCCGACGTGCACGCCGAGGTCGCGCTGGAGCTGGTCGGGCCGCTGCGCGTGGTCGACCACACCCGCGACTGGCTGACGACCGCGGAGGTGGTCGCGCCGTGAGCGTCGAGACGCGCGAACCCGCGGCGAGCGCGCCCGCGCCGCCGCCCCCGCCGCCGGCCGGGAAACGGGTCGCCAACCGCCGGACCTGGCGCAGGGCGATCACCCGCGACTGGCAGCTCTACTCCCTGGCCCTGGTGCCGCTGCTGTTCTTCCTGGTCTTCCGGTACCTGCCGATGGTCGGCAACGTCATCGCGTTCCGCCGGTTCGTCCCCGGCGGCAGCCTGTTCGGCGAGTCGTGGGTCGGCCTGCGGTACGTGAAGATGTTCCTCGACGACCCCACGTTCTGGCAGGTGTTCGGCAACACGCTGGTCCTCGGCGCGCTGACGCTGCTGTTCTGCTTCCCGCTGCCGATCGTGCTGGCCCTGCTGCTCAACGAGGTGCGCACCCGCTACTTCAAGCGGTTCGTGCAGACCGTCTCGTACCTGCCGCACTTCCTGTCCATCGTGATCGTGGCCGGGATGCTGCTCCAGCTGGTGTCCGTGGAGGGCACCGTCAACCAGGTGGTCAAGGCGTTCGGCGGCAGCCCGATCGCGTTCGCCCAGGACCCCGACTGGTTCCGCACCATCTACGTCTCCTCCGAGGTGTGGCAGACCGTCGGCTGGGGCACGATCCTCTACCTCGCCGCCCTGACCACCATCGACAACCAGCTCTACGAGGCCGCCCGCATCGACGGCGCGGGCCGGTGGAAGCAGACCTGGCACATCACCCTGCCGGGCATCCGGCCAACGATGATCACCCTGCTGATCCTCAACATCGGCACGTTCATGGCGGTGGGCTTCGAGAAGGTCCTGCTCATCTACAACCCGCTGACCTACCCGACCGGCGACGTGATCTCGACCTACCTGTACCGGGTCGGCATGGTGTCGAACAACTTCAGCTACGCCGCCGCCATCGGCCTGTTCGAGTCGGTCATCGGCCTCACGCTGATCCTGTCCGCCAACGCGATCTCGCGCCGCACAGTGGGGACGAGCCTGTGGTGACCACCGACCCGACGCGGCTGGCCGAGAAGATGGCCGCGCCGGCCGCGCCCCCGCGCACCGCGCTGGACGACAGCCCCGGCTACCGGGTGTTCCGCCGGGTCAACGCGGTGGTCCTGCTGGTCGTGGTCGCCGTGACGCTGTACCCGTTCGCCAACGTCGTCGCCCAGTCGTTCAGCGACGAGCAGCACATCCTGGCGGGCCGGGTGAACCTGCTGCCGCGCGGGTTCAACCTGGACACCTACGAGGTGGTCATGGCGGACTCGGCGTTCTGGAACAGCTACGCCAACACCGTGCTCTACACGGTCACCGCCACGGCGATCTCGCTGGTGCTGACCACCACCTACGCCTACGTGCTGTCCAAGCACCACCTCAAGGGCCGCGGGCTGCTCATCGGCATCGCCGTGTTCACCATGTTCTTCAACGGCGGCCTGATCCCGAACTACGTGCTCATCTCCGAGCTGGGCATGAAGAACACGATCTGGGCGATCGTGCTGCCCAACGCGATCAGCGTGTTCAACCTGCTGGTGATGAAGGCGTTCTTCGAGAGCCTGCCCAAGGAGCTGGAGGAGGCCGCCGCGATCGACGGCCTGAGCACCTACGGCGTCCTGCTGCGCGTCGTGCTGCCGCTGTCCAAGGCGGTGGTGGCGACGATGATCCTGTTCTACGCGGTGGCCAACTGGAACTCGTGGTTCTCCGCGTTCCTCTACTTCGACCGGTCCGACCTGTTCCCGGTGACCGTCTACCTGCGCAACATGATCTCGGGCGCGTCCACGGCCACCTCGGTGGGCGGCGCGTCGAGCGACCTGACGCAGATCAACTCCAACATCAAGGCCGTGACGATGGTGCTCACCGTGCTGCCCATCATCGCCGTCTACCCGTTCATCCAGAAGTACTTCGTGTCGGGCGTGATGCTCGGCGCCGTGAAGCAGTGACCCCCCGAACAGCGTGACCCCCGGACCGCGTGATCCCCCGAACCGCTCCTAGGAGAGCACCGATGCGAACGATGTGGAAGCGCACGCTCCTGACGCTGACGGCAGGCAGCCTCCTGCTGGGCACGGTGGCGTGCAGCGAGGAGGACACCCCGAGCGGCGCCGTGAACCTCGACGGCAAGCGCGTCGGCGCGATGGCCGACTTCGCGGAGGGGAAGGCGTTCAAGGCCACCGAGCCGCTGGAGCTCGGCGTCCTCTACAGCGACCACCCCAACTACGCCATCAAGGACGACTGGTTGCTGTGGAAGGAGATCACCTCCCGCACGAACGTCACCGTCAAGCCGACGGTCGTGCCGATGAGCGACTACGAGCAGAAGCGCAGCCTCGTGGTCGGCGCCGGTGACGCGCCCACGATCATCGCCAAGACCTATCCGGGCCAGGAGCAGGCGTACGTCGCCTCGGGCGCGATCCTGCCGGTGAGCGACTACCTCGACCTGATGCCGAACTTCAAGGCCAAGATCGAGAAGTGGAAGCTCCAGCCCGACGTCAACGCCCTCCGGCAGGACGACGGCAAGTTCTACCTGCTGCCCGGCGTGCACGAGGAGGTGTGGCCGGACTACACGCTCGCGTTCCGCACCGACGAGCTCGAACGCCTCGGCCTGGAGGCGCCGACGACGTGGGACGAGGTCCACACCGTCCTCAAGGCGCTCAAGGCCGCGCACCCGGACGGCTACCCGCTGTCCGACCGGTTCGAGGGCAAGGCGATCCTCAACTACGCCGCGCAGACCTTCGGCACCAGCGCCGGCTGGGGCTACAACAACGCCCAGTGGAACGCCGACGACGGCAAGTTCGTCTTCACCGGCACCTCGCCCGAGCAGAAGGCGCTGGTGGAGTTCTTCCGCACGCTCGTCGCCGAGGGCCTGATGGACCCGGAGAGCTTCACGCAGAAGGACGAGCCCGCGATCCAGAAGCTCGCCAACGGCAAGTCCTACGCGATCAGCACCAACGCGCAGAACCTGGTCAACGACTACCGGCCCGCGCTGAAGAACGTCCCGGGCGCGACCATCGCCAAGATCACCGTGCCGAGCGGCCCGAAGGGCGACGTCATCACCGGCTCCCGCCTGGAGAACGGCCTGATGATCTCGGCCAAGGCGGTGGAGAGCGACAAGTTCGTGGCGACCATGCAGTTCATCGACTGGCTCTGGTACTCCGACGAGGGCCAGGAGTTCGCCAAGTGGGGCGTGCGGGGCACGACCTACGACAAGGACGCGTCGGGCAAGCGGTCCCTCAAGCCCGACATCGCGTTCGGCGGCCTGAACACCGGCGCGCCGCAGCACCTCCAGAAGAACTTCGGCTTCCAGGGCGGCGTGTTCGCCTACGGCGGCACCACCGAGCTGCTCCAGTCGATGTTCACCGCGGAGGAGATCTCCTTCCAGGAGGCGATGAAGACCAAGAAGGTCATCCCGCCGAACCCGCCGTACCCGTTCACCGCGGACGAGCGCGAGCAGGCCACCCTGTGGGAGACGCCGCTGAAGGACTTCGCCACCCAGGGCACGCTCCAGTTCATCCTCGGCAGCCGCGACATCTCGACGTGGGACGCCTACGCCAAGGAGGCCGAGGCCAAGGGCGCGACGCAGTACCTGGAACTGGTGAACAGCGCCCAC
>NZ_JBPKJK010000093.1:0-35144 GCF_051756985.1 Saccharothrix sabaoui | reverse complement strand
GCCGTCCGCCTGGCGGGTGGCCGCGTCGACCGGCTGCGGCTGCTGGCGTTCGCGCTGTCGGGCCTGCTCGCCGCCGTCGCCGCCGTGCTGCTCGCCGGGTTCGCCGGGGTGTCCGCCCAGGCCGGCGAGGGCCTGGAGTTCCGGGCCATCACCGCGGTCGTGCTCGGCGGCGTCGTGCTCGGCGGCGGCCGGGGCTCGGTGGTCGCCGCCTGCGCCGGGGCGCTCTCGCTGGAAGCCCTGTTCACGCTGCTGAACCTGCTCGGCGTCTCGGGCGCGCTCGAATCCGCCGTGCAGGGCCTGATCATCATCGCGGCGGTCGCCTACGCCGCGCGCGGCGCGGACGTGCGCCGCGCGCTCCTGCCCCGCCGAGCACCCCGGCCCCGCCGGGCCGAACCGGTCGACCCTTGAACGCCGTCGAAGGACCAAGGAGCACCACCATGCGCAGGAAGTGGTTCGCCACCGCCCTCGTGGCGACCCTCGCCACCGCCGGCTGTTCGAGCGACCTCCCGGCCGGGGACCCGGGCGCCACCGCCGCCACCGGTCGGGGCGCGGTCGAGTCGGAGTTCTTCGACCGGGCCGAGTACGAGCGACAACTCGGGTTCCGCACCGCCGAGCCGGTCGCCTTCCCGGACCAGGTCGGCGAACCCGGGCCTTGGGAGACGATGCTCGACCCGGAGATGGTCGACACCGCCCGGTACGCCAAGCCCGGTGGCGGCCACCACCTGTGCTTCTCCAACGCCTCGGTCGACAACCCCTGGCGGCAGGTCGGCCTCACGACCATGCGGGAGGAGGTGAAGCTGCACCCGGAGATCGCGGAGTTCACCGTGCTCGACGCGGAGGCCAAGGACGACAAGCAGGTCAGCGACATCCAGTCGTTCGCCTCCCAGGGGTGCGACGCGCTGGTCGTGTCGCCGAACACCACCGCCACGCTGACGCCCGCCGTCGAGGCCGCGTGCCGGACCGGTGTGCCGGTGATCGTGTTCGACCGGGGCGTCGACTCCGACTGCCCGGTCACCTTCATCCACCCGATCGGCGGGTTCGCGTTCGGCGCCGACGGCGCCGAGTTCCTGGCGGAGGAGGTGGCGCCGGGCGGCAAGGTCCTGGCGCTGCGCATCCTGCCCGGCGTGGACGTGCTGGAGCAGCGCTGGGCCGCGGCGAGCGAGATCTTCGCCGGCAGCGACCTGGACGTCGTCGGCGTCGAGTTCACCGACGGCGACGCGGCCAGGACCAAGACCATCGTCGACGACCACCTCCGGCGCGAGGGCCGGATCGACGGCGTGTGGATGGACTCGGGCGCGACCGCCGTCGCCGCGGTCGAGGCGTTCCAGGACGCGGGCGCGCCGATCCCGCCGTTCGTCGGCGAGGACCAGCAGGACTTCCTGCGGACGTGGGTCGCCGAGGGGATGACCGCGGTCGCGCCCACCTACCCCACGTTCCAGTGGCGCACGCCGGTCATCGCAGCGCTGCGGGTCCTGGCGGGCAAGCCGGTGCCCGCCGAGTGGGTGCTGCCCCAGCCGAAGGTGACCGGGGACGACGTCCGGGACTTCGTCGACCAGGACGTGCCACCGCTGCACTACGCCCTGTGCGGCTGCGAGTCGATGCCGGGCTACCCCGGTCCCTGGAAGTAGGGCCGTGGACGAGCTGATCACCTGCCGCACCTCGTCCGCCGGGACGCGGTGGGACATCGGCGTCAGCACCTGGGTCTGGGCGTCGCCGCTCACCGACGAGGTGCTGGCGCGGCTCGCGCCGCGCATCCGCGAGTGGGGTTTCGACGTGGTGGAGCTGCCGGTGGAGCACCCCGGCGACTGGGACCCGCACCGGGCGGCGGCACTGCTGGCGGAGCTGGACCTGGGGGCCTCGGTGTGCCTCGTCATGCCGCCCGGCCGGGACCTGGTCGAATCCACCACCGTCGCCGGGACCCAGGACTACCTGCGGCACGTCGTGGACGTCGCGGCGATCGTGGGCAGCGGCGCGGTGGCCGGTCCGGCGTACAGCTCCGTGGGGCGCACGTGGCGGATCGGGAACCGGCCGGCGGTCTACGCGCAGCTGCGCGAGAACCTCGCCCCCGTGGTCGAGCACGCGGCGTCGAAGGGCGTCCGCGTCGCGGTGGAACCGCTGAACCGCTACGAGACCAGCCTGCTCAACACGGTCGAGCAGGCGTTGGAGGCGCTGGACGGGCTGCCCGACGAGGGGTGCGGGCTGGCGCTGGACACCTACCACATGAACATCGAGGAGTCCGCGCCCGCCGAGGCCGTCCGGGCCGCGGGCGCGCGGATCGCGCACGTCCAGGTGTGCGCCAACGACCGCGGCACGCCGGGGCGGGACCACCAGGACTGGCCCGCGCTGCTGGAGGCGCTGGACGACGCCGGCTACCGGGGTCCGCTGTGCATCGAGTCGTTCACCCCGGACAACGCCGCGATCGCCACGGCCGCCTCCGTCTGGAGGCCGCTCGCCCACTCGCCCGACGCGCTCGCCGCGGACGGGCTGGCGTTCCTGCGCGGCGCGACGGCGCCGTTCGCGGGATGACCGCGGTCAGGGCGGCGGTGCCACCGAACCGCGTTCGCGCACGGGCATGGGGAGGTAGCGGGTGCGGCTCCCGTCCGGGCGGGCCGCGCCGCGCTGCTCGACCTCGGCGAGGAGGAGCTCGACGGCCACCGCGCCGAGGTCGTGGTGCGGCAGGGCGACCGTGGTGAGGCCGGGGCGGAGCCACGAGGCGATCGGGTGGTCGCCGAAGGAGACGACGGAGACGTCGCCGGGCACGGTGAGGCCGGCGTCCTGGAGCGCCTGGTACGCGCCGAGCGCGAGCCGGTCGTCGAGGCAGATCAACGCGCGGGGGCGCTCCTCGCCCAGCAGCGCGCGCGTCGCGTCGAAGCCGTGCTCCGGCAGCCACCACCGGCAGGGGCGCCCGCTGACCGCCTCGACGCCCACCTCGCCCAGCGCCCGGCGGACACCGGTGAGCCGGGCGACCGCCGCGGTCCGCCCCGGGCCGGCGTCGTCCTCCGCGAGGTCGGCGCCGATGACGTGGATGCCTTCGCGGTGGCCCGCGTCGAGGAGCAGGCGCGCGGCGGCCCGGCCGCCCCGGACCTCGTCGGGCAGGACGGAGGGCAGCGGCAGCGGTTCGCGGGGGAGCACGTTGAGCAGGACGGCGGGACCGGCGGCGAGCCCGGCCGGGACGGTGATCTCCCTGGTGTGCACCGCGGCCAGGACGATGCCGTCGACGCAGTGGTCCCGCATGGTCTCGATCAGGGCGCGTTCGAGCCCGGCGTTGCCCTCGGTCTCGCCGAACAGCAGCGTCACGCCGCGCCGGCGGGCGGCGGCGAGCGCGCCCCCGATCATGTCGCCGGCGAGCCGCGAGCTGGCGACCGAGTCGGACACGAAGGCGATGGTCCGCGCGCCCGCCACCCGTCGTCCCGCCGAGACGCGGGTGCGGCGGTACTCCATCTCCGCCGCCGCCTCGCGGACCCGCCGCTGCATCTCCTCGGAGATCCGCAGGTCCCGGCCCCGGCCCGACAGCACCAGGGACACGGTGGTCTGCGAGACACCGACCACCCTGGCCACATCGGCCAACGTGACCCGTCGTGCGCCCAACGTGGACCTCCTGCTCCCCGGGGCGGGTCGGCGGACCCGGCTGCTGGTGGGTGGAGCGCGACCGAGTCGACCTCGCGGATTGGTACGACTCATCAGGCAGCGATCTCCGCTACTCATGACAGTCCCTGGGTTCCCCGGGAGTCAAGAGAACAAGCGTGCTTCTTCGATGATTCTCTTGCCCGGCAGGCGATCCGGCTCTGTCCACTCGAAGAAAGTTGTCGAACGCAGTCGAATGAGTCGTACTCATCGTTCCCTGTCGTGGTCCACATCAGTATGGTGTGGTTCAGCCGCGGGCGGTGGGTGCGGCGACGATGCGGCAGAGCGGCCGCGCGACGGAAGTGAGCAGCGATGAGGCAACGCGCACTGAGGTCGGCCGTCCTGGTCCTGGGTGTGGTGCTGAGCGCCGGCTGCGGCAGCGCCGCGGCGCCGGACCCCCGGACCGGCGGTTCGGGCGACCGGCTCGTGGTCTGGGACTGGAAGTCCGGGGACGCCGACGTCGCCGAGTACGTCGAGGCGGCGAGGACCGACTTCGCGAAGCGCCACCCGGACGTCGAGGTCGAGTTCGTGGCGCAGCCGTTCGACCAGTACTACACGCTGCTCGGGGCGGCGGTCCAGGCCGGCCGGGGACCCGACGTGGTCCTCTTCAACGGCGGCGGTCAGCTCCGCGACCGGGCCGACTCGCTCGTCCCGCTGGACGAGCACGTCGCCGACGACCGGTCGCGGCTGGCCGGCTGGGAGGCGTTCACGCGGGACGGCAAGACCTACGCGTCGCCGGTGACGTTGCAGGGCCACCCCCTCTACTACGACAAGGCGCTGTACGAGCGGGCCGGCCTGGACCGGGACGCCCCCGCCCGGACGTGGGACGAGTTCGTCGAGGACTGCGGCACCATCACCGACCGGACGGGCGCCACGTGCTTCGGCGTGGGCAACAAGGAGGGCATCGGCATCCAGTTCTTCCTGTCCGCCACGGGATCGGCGGTCCTCGCGCCCGCCGAGTACGACGCCTGGGTCGCGGGGGAGCGGGACTGGACCTCGCCCGGCGTGAAGCGGCTCTTCGAGCTGTGGCGGCAGGTCGACGACTCCGGGCTGAACAACGACGGCGTCAACTCCACCGCCACGTTCAACGACGCGTTCGCCCTCTTCCAGTCGGGCAAGGCCGCGCACGTGATCGGCCTGATGTCGGACACCGGGCACTGGAAGGACTTCGCCGAGTTCCTCGACCCCGACGACATCGGCGTCATGGCGGCCCCGCTGGTGAACCCCGGCGCGACGCCGAACCTGCCCTACGACGGCGGCATCGGTTACGGGGTCGCGAAGTGGACCCGGGACCCGGCCGTGGCCGCGGACCTGGTGCGGTCGCTGACGTCGCCCGCCGCGCTGGGCGCGTTCCACGCGGGCGCGGGCGCGATCGTCTCCGACACCACCGTCGACGTCTCCGCCGGCGGACCGGCCGCCACCGCCATCGCCGCGGCGATCAAGACCGGGAAACCGGCCCTGCACGTCGCCCTGTCCAGCAAGACCCTCGACCTGATGGGCCGCCTCTCGCAGCAGCTGCTCAGCGGCTCGACCACCGTCGACGAGGCGGTGGAGCAGCTGGCCGCCTCCGACGCGGCGGGCTGACCCGTGCACCTCCGGAGCGAGCGCCTCGCCCCGTTCGTCCTGGTGGCACCGACCGTCCTGGTCGTCGTCGCGCTGCGCCTGTGGCCGCTGGCCCTCGGGGTCAACTTCTCCTTCACCGGCGACGGCGACCGCAACGGCACGCCGGTCGGCCTGGACAACTACGCGACCCTGTTCGGCGACCCGCTGTTCCGCACCGCGCTGGGCAACGTCGGGCTGCTCGTGCTGCTGCTCCCGGTGGCGGTGGCGATCCCGGGGCTGCTCGCCACGTTCATCTACCTCAAGGTGCCGGGGCACCGGGTCTACCGGGGCGTCTACTTCTTCCCGGCCGTGCTGTCCCCGGTGGTCGTGGGCGCGATCTTCACCCTGCTGCTCGGCTTCGACGGGCCGGTCAACCGGCTCCTCGGGGTGGTCGGCCTCGGGCCGGTGGACTGGCTCGGCGACCCGGACGTCGCGATCTTCGCCGTCGTCGGGGTGCACGTGTGGGCGACGTTCGGCATGGCCCTGGTCGTCTTCCTGGCCGGGTTCGCCGCGCTCGACCCCTCGCTGGTGGACGCGGCCCGGGTGGACGGCGCGTCCCTCGCCCGGACCATCCGGCACGTGATCGTCCCCGGCCTGACCCGCACGATCCAGTTCGTCTTCGTGACCACCATGATCGGCATGCTGACCTCGATGTTCGGCCTGCTGTTCGTGATGACCGGCGGCGGCCCGGAGGGGTCCACCTACCTGCCCGAGTACTACATCTGGGTCCAGCAGGGGCGGTTCGACCAGCCCGCGCTCGCCTCGGCGGCGTCCACGGCGCTGTTCGTGATCATGCTCCTGGTGGGGCTGGCCCAGATCGGCGTCCTGCGGCGCGCGGGCCGGGAGGGCTGATGGCCGGCCGCGGGGTGGGCAGGTGGCTCGTCGCGGTCCCGATGGCCGGGCTCGCGCTGGCGACGGTGTACCCGTTGGTGTTCACCGCCAACGTCGCGGTGAAGACGCGCCGCGAGTACGTCCTCGACCGGTTCTCCCCGGCGTCCGCGCCGCGGTGGGACAACATCACCACGGCGTGGACGAGCGTCGGCACCTCCCGGTACTTCCTGAACTCCGCGGTCGTGGTCACCTGCTCGGTGGCGCTGCTGCTGCTGTTCGGGTCGATGGCCGGGTTCGCGCTCGCCCGGCTGCGGTTCCGCGGCTCGTCGGCGATCCACCTGGGCTGCCTCGCCGCGCTGTTCATCCCCTTCCAGGTGATCATGGTCCCGCTCACCCGGGTCCTGGCCGACACCGGCCTCGTCGACACCTACCCGGGGCTCGTCCTCGCGTACGTGGCGCAGTTCCTCCCGTTCACCGTGTTCCTGATGACGAGCTACTACTCGGCGGTGCCCGCGGAGATCCTGGACGCGGCCCGGGTCGACGGCAGCTCGGTGCTCGGCGCCTACTGGCGGATCATGCTGCCGGTGGGCGTCCCGGCGCTCATCCCGGCCGGTGTCCTCAACGCCCTGTTCTGCTGGAACGACGTCCTCATCTCCCTGGTCGTGATGCCGTCGGCGGAGCACCGCACGCTCATGGTCGGGGTCACCTCGCTGCGCGGCCAGTACTCGGACGACATCCCCGTCTTCGCCTCCGGCGTGCTGATCGCGGCGGTACCCGTCCTCGTCGTCTACCTGCTCCTGCAACGCCGGATCGCCGACGGCGTCACCGCCGGGGCCACGAAGGGCTGACATGCGCATCACCGGTTACCGGGCCCTCACGACCGTCCAGGACTGGGGACGGCCGGTCGGCGACGCCAACGGCGTCTACGCCGACGGCGTCGTCCGGGTGCCGATCGTCGTCGTGGAGACCGACGTCGGCGTCAGCGGCGTCGGGCTCGGGTCGCACGTGGAGATCGAGGCGGTCTTCGCCGCCGTCGAGGGCGAGGACCCCCGGGGCGTCACCTCCCTCTACGACCGGATGCTGCGCCGGGTGTTCAAGGCGGGCCACGCGGGCGCGGTGTTCGGCACCATCGGCGCGGTCGACACCGCGCTGTGGGACATCAAGGCGCAGGTCGCCGGGGAACCGCTGTGGCGGCTGCTCGGCGGGCGCGACCGCCGCGTCCCGGCCTACGCCTCGGGCCTGGACATCGGGCTGGGCGACGACGAGCTCGTGGCGGCGTACGAGACCTACGCCGACCGCGGGCTCCGGGTCGCGAAGATCAAGGGCGGCCTGGACGTCGAGCGGGACCGCGACCGCCTCATCCTGGTCCGCGACGTGCTCACCGCCGCCGGCCGCGGGGCGCGACCGGGGCTGATGCTCGACGTCAACGAGGCCCTGAACCGCAAGCAGGCGGTCCGCCACGTCGGCGAGCTGGAGCGGACGCTCGACCTGATCTGGGTCGAGGAACCCGTCCGGCGGTGGGACGTCGAGGGGCACGCGGTCGTCGGCCGGGGCGTCCGGGCGTCGGTCGCCAGCGGGGAGAACCTCACCGGGCTGGAGCAGTACCGCCCGCTGATCGCGGCGGGAGCGGTCGACGTCGTGCAGGCGGGGGCGGGCTGGGGCGTCACCCACTTCCTGCGGGTCTCGGCCCTCGCCCACGCCCACGACCTGCCGGTGAGCCCCATCGGCACCACCCCGGTCGGGCTGCTGCACGCCGCGACGTCGGTGCCCAACCACCTGGTCAGCGAGTTGCAGGACCTGCGGCCCCCGGTGGGCCTCTCGGTGGACCTGCACGTCGAGGACGGCGCGTTCGTGCTGGGCGACAGCCCGGGGCTGGGCATCCGCGTCGACGAGGAGGCGGTCGCCGCGTCCCGCCGCCTGCTCACCGGACCCGTGTCCGAGGGGCCGCACACCCGGCCGGAACGCGCCGGTCACCGCCTGCTCGCGGTCCCGCCCGACGTCGGCGTCCCGACCCGTGTCGCGGCCCCGCCCGGTGTCGCGGTCCCGCCCGGTGTCGCGGTCCACCCCGGCGTCGCGGTCCCGCCCGACCACCTGAACCCGCTGCCGTCCTGACCCGCCTGTCCCGACCCGCCCGACTCGCCCCCCGACTGACCCGCCCGGCCGCCGCACACCACCCCAACGCCAGGAGGTCCCCTTGTCCACGTCCTCGTCCCCCGCGGTGCGGAGGTCGGCGTCGGCCGGTGCCGCCGCCGCGGTGCTGGCGGCGGTGGTGGTGACCCTCGCCCCTCCCGCGCACGGCGCCACCACGACCCTCCACGCGTCCCCGTCCGGCACCGGCACCGCGTGCTCCGCCACCCAGCCGTGCTCGCTGCCCGCCGCCCAGGCCGCGGTGCGCTCGCAGGCCGGCGCCATGTCCGGTGACGTCGTCGTGCAGCTCGCCGACGGCGTGTACCGGCTGTCCGAGCCGCTGCGGCTGACCGCGGCCGACTCCGGCACCAACGGCTACCGCGTGCTGTGGCAGGCGGCCCCGTCCGCGCGCCCCGTCATCAGCGGCGCCCGGGCCGTCACCGGCTGGTCGCTCGTCGACGCCGGCCGCAACACCTGGCGGGCGACCGTCCCCACCGGCACCGACACCCGGCAGCTGTACGTCGACGGCGCGATCGCCACGCGGGCCCGCACGCAGGTGAACCGGGCCGACTTCACCTTCACCGCCACCGGCATGAGGTTCTCCAGCACCGCGTTGGGCTACCTGAACACCCTGGCGAACCAGAACCGGGTCGAGGTGGAGAGCGTCAACTCGTTCACCGACCGGTACTCACCCGTGCAGAGCATCAGCGGCAACTTCCTCACGATGCAGCAACCCGCGTGGAACAACAACACCTTCGGGTACGACACGCTCTCCGCCCCGCACCGGGCCGGTCCCCTCTACCTGGCCAACGCCCAGGAGTTCCTGGACTCGCCGGGGGAGTGGTACCTCAACCCCGCGACGGGCGCGCTGTCCTACATCCCCCTGGCCGGGCAGAGCATGGGCACCGCGGCCGTGGAGCTGCCGGTGCTCCAGTCCCTGGTGGACGTCGGGGGCACCTACGACGCCCCGGCGCACCACATCTCGTTCAGCGGCATCACGTTCACCGGCACCAGCTGGCTCGGCCCCAGCAGCAACCAGGGGTACGCCGACCAGCAGACCGGCGCGTACATGACGGGCAACTGGAACTGGCCCGCCGACCGGATCACCTCGTGCCAGAACGGCTGCGCCCAGTTCGAGGCCGCGCGACCGCACTGGAACCAGGTGCCCGCCGCCGTGCAGGTGTCCGCCGCCCACGACATCACGTTCAGCGACTCCCGGTTCGTCAACCTGGGGCAGACCGCCATCGGCATCGGCAACGACGCCAACGCCCACGCCAGCGGCGTCGGGCTGGGCGCGAGCAACGTCACCGTGACCCGGTCCGAGATCGCCCGCAGCTCGGCCGGCGGCGTCGTGGTCGGCGGCGTGCGCGCCGACGCGCACCACCCGGCGGACCAGCGGATGGTCAACCGGAACATCACCGTGAGCCACAACCGCATCCACGACCTCGGCGTGGACTACCGCGGCAACGTGTCGGTCCTGAACACCTACGTCAGCACCGCCACCGTGGCCCACAACGAGGTCTACAACATGCCCTACTCCGGCATGTCGATCGGCTACGGCTGGGGCGCCAACGACGCGGGCGGCAGCAACCACTACGCCAACCGCGGCCTCTACAACTACCAGCCGCGCTACACGACGCCCACCACGGCGTCGAACAACCGGCTCCTCAACAACTACGTGCACGACGTCATGCAGCAGATGAACGACGGCGGGTGCATCTACACGCTCGCCTGGAACCCGGGCGCGACGATCAGCGGGAACCACTGCCGGCGGACCAACGGCTACTTCGGCGTCTACTTCGACGAGGGCTCCCGCCACTACTCGGTGACCGGCAACGTGTTCGCCTCCACCGGCACCTGGGCCACCGCCAACTACTGGGGCGGCGAGAACATGGGCAACTGGACCGTCACCGGCAACTGGTCGAACAACAACAGCACCAACGTCACCAACGGCGACCGCGGCAACGTCGTCAACGGCAACACCGCGGTCAGCGGGGACAACTGGCCGTCCGGCGCGCAGGCGGTGATCGCCAACGCCGGTCCCGCCGGCGGCACCGGCGGCCCGCAGAACGCCATGCTCGTGGGGACGCAGTCGGGCCGGTGCGCGGAGATCGCCAACGGGAGCACCGCCAACGGCACCCAGGCCCGGCTCTGGGACTGCCAGGGCGGCACCCACCAGCGGTGGACCCACACCGCCGGCAAGCAGCTCGTGGTGTACGGGAACAAGTGCCTGGACGCCAACGGCCAGGGCACGGCGAACGGCACCGCGGCCATCACCTGGGACTGCCACGGCGGCGTGAACCAGCAGTGGAACGTCAACGCCGACGGCACGATCACCGGCGTGCAGTCCGGGCTGTGCCTGGACGCCAGCGGCAACGGCACCGCCAACGGCACGCCGCTCCACCTCTGGTCCTGCCACGGCGGCGCGAACCAGAAGTGGACCGTGCGCGGCTGAACCGCGACGCGGGGACCGGCCAGGCCGGTCCCCGCGCCACGACCGGCCGCGGGGTGCCGGGGAGCTGGGGTGCCGGGGACGAGGGCTCAGCCGAGGAGCGCCTTGCCGTCCTCGGCGCGGACCAGGGCGATCAGCGCGCGCAGGCCCGCCTCCGTGCGGTCGATCTCCTCGTCGGTGATGTGGATGGACGGTTCGAAGCGCAGGGTGCTGGTGGCGCTGGCGGTGGGGAACACGCGCATGTTGTGCTCGCGCAGGAGGTAGCCGGAGAACATGTAGCCGATCAGGCCGCCCTTGGCCTGCTCGGCGAGGATGTCGGACTCCGACCCGGACAGGTCGTGGAACTCCAGGCCCGTCATCAGCCCCTTGCCGCGCACCTCCTTGACGACGTCGCCGAACTCGTCGCGCAGCGAGCGCAGCATGGCGAGCAGCTTCTCGCCCCGCTCGGCCGCCCGCCGGTACGCCGCGCCGCCGTCGGCCTCCAGCATCTCCACCACGCGCAGCGCGATGAAGGTGGAGAAGCTGTCCTTGGCGTACGTGGAGGTGTGCACCAGCTCGAAGTCGCTGCGGTAGCGCGACGACCGGATCAGCGTGACCGCCGCCTTCGCGACACCGCCGCCCAGGCTCTTGGCCAGGGTGATGTAGTCGCCGCGCAGCCCCAGGTGCGAGGCGGCGAAGAACGCGCCGGAGCGGCCCGTGCCGCTCTGCACCTCGTCCACGACGACCGGGATGTCGGCGGCGTCGAGCAGCTCGCGCACGCGGGCGAGCGCGTCGGCGTCCAGGACGCGGATGCCCGCCTCGCCCTGGATGGGCTCCGTGACGAACGCGCTGATCACCGGCAGCGGGCGCTCGACGACCCGGATGACGTCGCCGTCGACGGCGAGGTCGAGCAGGGTCCGGCTCTCGGCGGCGATCACCTCCGCGATGACGTCGGGCCGGTCGAGCGGCACGAACCGGCACTGCGCGGCCATGGCGCTGAACGGCGTGCGGTAGCTGTGGTTGTGGGTGAGCTGGATGCTGCCCGCGAGCTTGCCGTGGAAGGAGCCCACGGGCGCCAGGTAGACCGGTGACGCGGCGGCGCGCTCGGCGTTGGCGGCGCGCAGGGCGGTGACGAGCCCGTCGAGGTCCGACGCCGCCAGGGGGGACGCGGCCACGGTCGCGCCGGACGCCGCCGCCGCGGTGGCGGCCTCGATGTGGGCCTCGACCTCGGCCAGCGCCTCGGCGATCTTGGCCACGCGGTCCATCTCGGCGTGCTTGATGGCGACCTCGTTGGCCTCCGCCCCGCTGTTGGCGAAGATCACCGCGTAGTTCTCGTCGGTGTCGAACTCGCGGTGCAGGATGGTGTTCAGCCGCCACGCGAGGTCGTTCGCGTAGGGGTGGCGGGAGAACTGCGCGTGGATCGGGGTGTCGCCGTCCAGCAGCGATTTCGCGTACTCGATGATCTCCGGGTTGTTGTGCCCGAGAATGGTCGACCCGTAGCCGCCGACCAGGTCGAGCACCTCGATCTCGGTGCCGTCGGCGTCGCGGTAGTACAAGGAGTCCTTCTTCGACCTGGTGTATTCGACACCGAGCCCCAGGGAGGCCAACCAGGCGAACATGTACGGCTCGGCCAGCTCGGGCTTGTCGACCACTGGGTTCATCTTCTTCGTCCCCTGTCCACGTGAGGTTCTCGGGGAGGACCGTAGCCAACGCCCGGTGAATGCCCGCCTTGATCTGGTCTAGCCCTGGTAATGACCTTCGGGGTGATCGACGGGGAGGATTCTTGCCGGAAATTTACCGGGTGGTTGCGGGATGGTGTGCGCAAAATCCGGTAACCGGCCGATCAATCGTGCCCTTACCGGCGGGAGACCAAAAGTGGGCCGCCGGCCGTCGTGCCGTGGTTAGGGTCGGCGAGGTTTGGGTTGGAAAAACCCGTCCGGTTTCCGGCAAGCGGAGGGCAGCCGATTTCCATGACGACTGGTCAGCATTTCAACGGCACTCAAGAAGAGGACGCGATCGCGGTCGTCGGGATGTCCTGCCTGGTACCAGGGGCACGTGACGTCGCCGAGTTCTGGGAGCTGCTGCGGTCCGGGCGCGACGCGCTGACCGACATGCCCGCGCACCGCTGGGAACAGATCTCCGCCGACGCGGGCGACCCGGTGCGCCGGGGCGGCTTCCTGGACTCGGTAGCCGATTTCGACGCCGCCTTCTTCGGCATCTCGCCCCGTGAGGCGCGGGTCATGGACCCGCAGCAGCGCCTGCTGCTGGAGCTGGCCTGGTCCGCGCTGGAGGACGCCGGGATCGTCGCCGCCGACCTGGAGGGCAGCCCGACCTCGGTCTACGTCGGCACCGCGCGCGAGGACTACGCGGCCCTGGTCTACCGCCAGGGCTCGTCCGCGATCACCCAGCACACCAACGCGGGCGTGCACCGCGGCGTCATCGCCAACCGCATCTCCTACGCCCTCGGCCTGCGCGGCGCGAGCCTCACCGTCGACACCAGCCAGTCGTCGTCGCTGGTCGCGGTGCACCTGGCCTGCGAGTCCCTGCGCTCGGGCGACTCCGCGCTGGCGCTGGCCGCCGGCGTGAACCTCAACATCCTGGCCGAGACCGTGCTCGGCGCCGAGCGGTTCGGCGGGCTGTCCCCGGACGGCCGCTGCCACACCTTCGACGCCAGGGCCAACGGCTACGCGCGCGGCGAGGGTGCCGCCGTGGTCGTGCTCAAGCCGCTGCGCGCGGCCCTCGCCGACGGCGACCGGGTGCACGGCGTGCTGCTGGGCAGCGCGGTGAACAACGACGGCGCGACCTCCGGCCTGACGGTGCCGAGCGCGCTCGCGCAGGAACAGGTGGTGCGGACGGCGCACCAGAGGGCGGGCGTGTCGCCCGACGACGTGCAGTACGTCGAGCTGCACGGGACCGGTACCCCGGTGGGCGACCCGATCGAGGCCGCGGCGCTGGGTGCGTCGATCGGCACGCTCAAGCGGTCCGGCGACCCGCTGGTCGTCGGCTCGGTGAAGACCAACATCGGTCACCTGGAGGCCGCGGCGGGCATCACCGGCCTGGTGAAGACCGTGCTGGCGATCGGCAACCGGGAGCTGCCCGCGAGCCTCAACCACGAGACGCCGAACCCGGCCATCCCGTTCGACGAGCTGAACATCTCCGTCGTCACCAGCCGCTCGCCCTGGCCGCACCCGGACCGCAGGCTCGTCGCGGGGGTCAGCTCCTTCGGCATGGGTGGCACCAACTGCCACGTCGTCGTCGCGGAGGCCCCCACCGCACAGCCCGACGAGACCGCCCGGCCCGACGAGACCGCCCGGCCCGACAGGACCGCACAGGCCGGTGAAGCGACACCGCTGCCGGTGGTCGTCTCCGGCCGCGACCCGCAGGCGCTCCGCGCGCAGGCCGAACGGCTCCTCGCCGCCGCCGAGGCGGGCGACGCCGACGTCGCGTCCCTCGGCTGGTCCTCCCTGACCACGCGCACCCGGTTCCCGCACCGCGCCGCCGTCGTCGCCGCGGACCGCGAGGAGCTGGTCGCCGGCCTGCGCGCGCTCGCGGCGGGCACCCCCGCCGCCGGGCTCGTCACCGGCGTCGCGTCGGCGGGCGCGCTCGCCGCCGTGTTCACCGGCCAGGGCTCCCAGCGGGTCGGCATGGGCCTGGAGCTGCACGCCGCCTCACCGGTCTACGCGCGGTCTTTCGACGAGGTCGTGGCGCACCTCGACCCGCACCTGGACCGCCCGCTGCGCGAGGTGGTCGAGAGCGGCGAGGACCTCGACCAGACCGGCTACACCCAGCCCGCGCTGTTCGCGGTCGAGGTGGCCCTGTTCCGGCTGTTCGAGTCGTGGGGCCTGCGCCCGGACTTCGTGGCGGGCCACTCGGTCGGCGAGATCGCCGCCGCGCACGTCGCGGGCGTGCTGTCCCTGCCCGACGCCGCCGCGCTCGTCACCGCGCGCGGACGCCTCATGCAGGCGCTGCCCGAGGGCGGCGCGATGGTGGCCGTGGGCGCGACGGAGCGGCAGGTCGCCGAGCACCTGTCCGACACCGTCGCGGTCGCCGCCGTCAACGGACCCGAGGCGGTCGTGCTCTCCGGTGACGAGGACGCCGTGCTCCAGGCCGCCGCGCGGCTGCGGCAGGCCGGGCACAAGACCAAGCGGCTCCCGGTGAGCCACGCCTTCCACTCCCACCGCATGGACGCGATGCTGGACGCCTTCCGCGAGGTCGTGTCCGGCCTGGAGTTCCACCCGCCCCGGATCGCGGTGGTCTCCGCGGTGACCGGCCGGGTCGCCCCCGCCGAGCTGCTGGTGTCCCCGGAGTACTGGGTGGAGCAGGTCCGCGCGACCGTCCGCTTCGCCGACGCTGCCCGCGCCCTGGAGGCGGCGGGCGTGCGCACGGTCGTCGAGTTCGGCCCGGACGGCGTGTGCTCGGCCCTGGTCGCCGACAGCGTCGTGGACCGGTCGGCGGTGCGGGCGGAGTCGGTGCTGCGCAAGGACCGGCCCGAGGCGCGCACCGCGATGGCCGCCGTGTCCCGGCTGGTCGTGTCCGGGGTCGAGCTGGACTGGGGCCCGGTGTTCGCGGGCACGGGCGCGCGCCGGGTCGACCTGCCCACCTACGCCTTCCAGCGCGAGCACCACTGGGTCACCGACGGCCCGGCCGGCGGCGCGCCCGACGACGCACCCGCCGCGCCGCGCCGCGAACCCGCCGCACGCCCGGTCACCACCCCCGCCGCCGGCGGGGCGCCCCGCGCCGCGGACCTGGTGACCGCGCACGTCGCCGCCGTCCTGGGCCTGGCCCCCGGCAAGGCGGTCGAGGTCGACCTGCCGTTCCGCGACCTGGGCTTCAGCTCGCTGATGGTCACCGAGCTCAGCGACGCCCTCGCGGAGGCCACCGGGCTGGGCCTGCCGTCGAGCACCCTGTTCGACCACCCCACGCCGGCCGCGCTGGCCGCCCACCTCGACACCCTGCTCGGCGGCGGGGACGCCGAGGCCGACGAGTACGCCGCCGCCGGGTCGGACGACGAGCCGATCGCGATCGTCGGCATGGCGTGCCGCTACCCCGGCGGGGTCGCCTCGCCCGAGGACCTGTGGGGGCTGGTCGCCGCCAACGGCGACGCCGTCTCCGGGTTCCCCACCGACCGGGGCTGGCCCGAGGACCTGGTCGACCCCGACCCCGCCGCGTCCGGCAAGAGCTCCGTGCGCGAGGGCGGTTTCCTGCACGACGCGGGCCGCTTCGACGCCGGGTTCTTCGGCATCTCCCCGCGCGAGGCGCAGGCGATGGACCCGCAGCAGCGGCTGCTGCTGGAGACCGCGTGGGAGGCGCTGGAGCGGGCCGGCCTCGTCCCCCGCGACCTGCGCGGCTCCCGCACCGGGGTCTTCATCGGCGCCACGACGTTCGACTACGGCCCCCGGATGCACGACGCGCCCGCGAGCGTGGAGGGGCACCTGCTGACCGGCGGCACGGCCAGCGTCATGTCCGGCCGCATCGCCTACCAGCTCGGCCTGCTCGGCCCCGCCATCACGGTGGACACCGCCTGCTCGTCGTCCCTGGTGGCGCTGCACCTGGCCGTGCAGTCGCTGCGCCGGGGCGAGACGTCGCTCGCGATCGCGGGCGGCGTGGCGGTGATGTCGACCCCGGGCATGTTCCTGGAGTTCTCCCGCCAGCAGGGCCTCGCCCCCGACGGCCGCTGCAAGTCCTTCGCCGCCGCCGCGGACGGCACCGCGTGGGCCGAGGGCGTGGGCCTGCTCGTGGTCGAGCGGCTGTCCGACGCCCGCCGCAACGGGCACCAGGTGCTCGCCGTGGTGCGCGGCTCGGCGGTCAACTCGGACGGCGCGTCCAACGGCCTGACCGCGCCGAGCGGCCTGGCGCAGCGGCGGGTGATCCGCCAGGCCCTCGCCGACGCCGGGCTGACCGGCGCCGACGTCGACGTGGTCGAGGCGCACGGCACCGGCACCAGCCTGGGCGACCCGATCGAGGCGGCGGCGCTGCTGGCGACCTACGGCGCCGACCGGGGCGACCGCGAGCCGGTGCTGCTCGGGTCGCTCAAGTCCAACATCGGCCACGCCCAGGCGGCGGCCGGCGTCGGCGGGGTGATCAAGCTGGTGCAGGCGATGCGCCACGGCGTCGTCCCGGCCACCCTGCACGTCGACGAGCCGACCCCGCACGTGGACTGGTCGTCGGGCGCGGTCTCGGTGGTCACCGAGAACCGCGCCTGGCCGGAGACCGGGGGACCGCGCCGCGCGGCGGTGTCGTCCTTCGGGATCAGCGGCACCAACGCCCACGCCATCATCGAGGTGGAGCCGGCGGAGGTCCGGCCGGGCGGTGGTGACGCGGCGCGCGCGCCGTGGGTGCTGTCCGCGCCGACCGCGGAGGCGCTGAGCGCCCAGGCCGCGCGGCTGCGCGAGTTCGCGCTCGCCCACCCGGACGCGCACCCGGCCGACATCGGCCTCGCGCTGGCCACCACCCGCACCCCCTTCGCCCACCGCGCGGTGGTGCTCGGCTCGACCGGGCAGGAGCGGCTCGACGGACTGGCCGCCCTCGCGGGCGGGGAGCCCGCACCCACCGTGGTGCGCGGCACGGCGGTGCCCGGCAAGACCCTGCTGATGTTCACCGGCCAGGGCGCCCAGCGGGTCGGCATGGGCCTGGAGCTGCACGCCGCGTTCCCGGTGTTCGCCGAGGCGTTCGACGAGGTCGTGGCGCACCTCGACCCGCACCTGGACCGCCCGCTGCGCGAGGTGATCGGGAGCGGCGAGGACCTCGACCAGACCGGCTGCACCCAGCCCGCGCTGTTCGCGGTCGAGGTGGCGCTGTACCGCCTGGCCGCCCACCACGGCGTGGTGCCGGACCTGGTGGCCGGGCACTCGATCGGCGAGCTGGCCGCCGCGCACGTGGCCGGCGTCCTCTCCGTCGAGGACGCCGCGACGCTGGTCGCCGCCCGGGGCAGGCTGATGCAGGCCGCGCGGTCGGACGGCGCGATGATCGCGATCGAGGCCGAGCCCGACGCCGTCGCCGCCTCGATCGCCGAGCACGCCGGGCTGGTCGACGTCGCCGCGGTGAACGGCCCGCGGGCGGTGGTGATCGCGGGTGACGCGGAGGTCGCCCACCGCGTCGCCCGGGAGTGGAAGGACAAGGGCCACCGGGTGCGCGCGCTGCGGGTCAGCCACGCGTTCCACTCGCCGCACATGGACGGCATCCTCGACGAGTTCCGCGCGGTCGCCGGGGGCGTGGCGTTCCGCGCCCCCGCCATCCCGCTCATCTCCACCGTCACCGGCGAGGTCGTGGCCCCGGAGCGCATCACGACCGCCGACTACTGGGTCGACCAGATCCGCTCGGCGGTGCGGTTCCACGACGCCGTGCTGACGGCGACCGGCCTGGGCGCGACGGTGCTCGTCGAGATCGGCCCCGACGCGGTGCTGACCGCGCTGGCGCGGGAGACCGTCGAGGCCGCCGACGCCACCGCGACCGCCGTGCCGCTGGCGCGCGCGGACAAGCCGGAGGTCGACACCTTCGTCGCCGGGCTGGCGGGCGTGCACGCGGCCGGCCCCGAGCTCGACCTCACGCCGTTCTTCCCGGACGCCGTCCCGGTCGACCTGCCGACGTACGCGTTCCAGCGCGAGCACTTCTGGCTGACCGCGGGCACGCGCCCCGACGCGCGCGGCCTCGGCCTCGACCCGGCCGGGCACCCGCTGCTCGGCGGCGTGGTCGAGGTGGCCGACGACGGGAGCGTCGTGCTGACCGGCGTGCTGTCGACCAGGACGCACCCGTGGCTGGCCGACCACGTCGTCGAGGGCGTGGTCCTGCTGCCCGCGACCGCGTTCCTGGAGCTGGCGTTCGCCGCCGGCGAGCGCACCGGCGCCGGGCGGGTCGAGGAGCTGACGCTGCGGGCCCCGCTGCCCCTGCCCGAGGGCGAGGCGGTGCGGGTCCAGGTCAGGGTGGCCGCCGCGGACGACGCCGGCTCCCGCCGGTTCACCGTCCACTCGCGACCGGGCGGCGACGACCCGACCGCCGCGTGGACCGAGCACACCGCGGGCCTGCTGGGGCCCGCCGGGGACGACCCCGCCGCGACGGGGGGCGCGTGGCCGCCCGCGGGCGCGGTGGCCGAGCCGGTCGAGGACGCCTACCCGGCGCTGGCCGCCCTCGGCTACGACTACGGCCCGGTGTTCCAGGGGGTGCGGTCGCTGTGGCGGTCGGGGCCGGACGTCCTGGCCGAGGTCGCGCTGTCGGACGCCGACCACGACGACCGGTTCGGGCTGCACCCCGCGCTGTTCGACGCGGCGCTGCACCCGCTGCTGCCCGACGCGGCGCGGGACCGCGACGAGATCCGGCTGCCGTTCGCCTGGGAGGGCGTCACCCTGCACACCGCCGGCGCCACCGCGGCCCGGGTGCGGGTCTCGCCGGTCGGCCCGGACGCCGTCCGGCTGGAGCTGACCGACGCCACCGGCGCGCCGGTGGTCACCGTCGAGTCGCTGACCCTGCGCGGGGTCTCCCGCGCCGTGATCGGCAAGGCGGGCAGGGGCACCTCGCTGTTCGGCGTCACCTGGCCCGCGATCGCGACGCCCGGCACCGCGACGCCCGGCACCGCGACGCCGACCCGGACCGACCTGGCCGCCACGCTGGCCGACACCGCGCTCGCCGACGTCGTCGTCGCCGAGCTGACCGGCGGCGGCGACTCCCCGGCCGCCGCCCACGAGGCCACCGCCTCGGCGCTGGCGCTGGTGCGGGACTGGCTGGCCGACCAGCGGTTCGCCGACGCCACGCTGGTGCTGGTGACCCGCGGCGCGGTCGCCGCCCTGCCCGGCGACCGGGTCGACGACCTGGCGCACGCGCCGGTGTGGGGCCTGGTCCGCTCCGCGCAGTCGGAGCACCCCGGCCGCCTGGTGCTGGTCGACTCCGACGGCTCCGAAGGACCGGACGGCGCCCTCGTCCTCGCGGCGGCGGTGAGCGGGGAACCGCAGGTCGCCCTCCGCGCGGGCCGGCTGCACGCCGCCCGCCTGGCCAGGACCGCGGGCACCCCGACCGACCGGTCGATCGACCGCGACGGCACCGTCCTGATCACCGGCGGCACCGGCGGGCTGGGCGCCCTGGTGGCCCGGCACCTGGTCGCCGAGCACGGCGTGCGGAACCTGCTGCTGGTCAGCAGGCGCGGCGAGGACAGCCCCGGCTGCTCCGCGCTGGTCGACGACCTGACCGCGCGGGGCGCGCGGGTCCGGGTCGCCGCCGCCGACGCCGCCGACCGGGACGCGCTCGCCACCGCCCTGGCCCTGGTCCCGGCCGAGCACCCGCTGACCGCCGTCGTGCACACCGCGGGCGTCCTGGACGACGCGACGATCACGGCGCTGACCGACGAGCAGGTCACCACCGTGCTGCGGCCCAAGGTCGACGGCGCGTGGAACCTGCACGCCCTGACCGCCGACGACGACCTGGCCGCGTTCGTCCTGTTCTCGTCGGTCTCCGGCATCACCGGCACGGCCGGGCAGGGCAACTACGCCGCCGCGAACACCTACCTCGACGCGCTGGCCGCGCACCGGGCCGCCGCCGGGCTGGCCGCGACCTCGCTGGCCTGGGGCCTGTGGGGCGCGGACGCGGAGGGCATGGGCGCGACCCTGTCCGACGCGGACGTGCAGCGCTGGACCCGTTCCGGCGTGGTCCCGCTGACCCGGGCGCAGGGCCTGGCGATGTTCGACGAGGCGCTCGGCCTGGCCGACCCCCTGGTTGTGCCCGCCGTGCTGGACCTGGCGGGCGGCGGTGAGCGCCCGCGCCTGTGGCACGGCCTCGTCCGGCCCCGGCGGGTGGAGCGCCGGGCGGTCCAGGACGACTGGGCCGCGCGGATCGCCGCGCTGCCCGAGGCCGAGCGGGCGCCGGCCGTGCTGGACCTGGTGCGCGGCACGGCGGCGCTGGCGCTGGGCCACGCCTCCGGCGCGGCCGTCGAGCCGGGCCGGGCGTTCAAGGACCAGGGCTTCGACTCGCTGACCGTCGTCGAGCTGCGCAACCAGCTCGGCACCGCGACGGGCATGAGGCTGCCGTCCACCATCGTGTTCGACCACCCGAGCCCGGAGGCGCTGACCGCGTACCTGCTCGCCCAGCTGGCCGGCACCGGCGCGACCGGCGCCGCGGTCCGCGCCACCGTCGCCGACGACGACCCGATCGCGATCATCGGCATGGCGTGCCACTACCCCGGCGGGGTCCGCTCGCCGGAGGACCTGTGGCGGCTCGTCGCCGAGGGCACCGACGCCATCAGCGGGTTCCCGACCAACCGCGGCTGGGACCTCGAACGGCTCTACGACCCGGACCCGGAGGCGATCGGCAGCTCCTACATCAGGGAGGGCGGCTTCCTGCACGAGGCCGACCTGTTCGACCGGGACTTCTTCGGCATCTCCCCGCGCGAGGCCACCGCGACCGACCCGCAGCAGCGGTTGCTGCTGGAGACGGCGTGGAACGCCTTCGAGAACGCCGCGATCGACCCGGCGACCCTGCGCGGCAGCAACACCGGCGTGTTCGTCGGCGCGATGTACGACGACTACGCCGCGCACCTGTCGTCCGTGCCGCCCGAGTTCGAGGGCTTCCTGCTGGTGGGCAACACCTCCAGCGTGATCTCCGGCCGCCTGGCCTACACCTACGGGCTCGAAGGCCCCGCGGTCACCGTCGACACGGCGTGCTCGTCGTCGCTGGTGGCCCTGCACCTGGCCGGGCAGGCGCTGCGGTCGGGCGAGTCCGACCTGGTGCTCGCGGGCGGGGTGACGGTGATGGCCGGCCCCGGCTCGTTCGTCGAGTTCAGCCGGCAGCGCGGGCTGTCCCCCTCCGGCCGGTGCAAGTCGTTCTCCGCCGAGGCGGACGGCACGGTGTGGAGCGAGGGCGTCGGCCTGCTGCTCCTGGAGCGGCTGTCCGACGCGCAGCGCAACGGGCACAAGGTGCTGGCGGTGCTGCGCGGTTCGGCGATCAACCAGGACGGCGCGTCCAACGGGCTCACCGCCCCCAACGGGCCGTCGCAGGAGCGCGTGATCCGGCAGGCGCTGGCGAACGCGGACCTGGGTCCGGCCGACGTCGACGTCGTCGAGGCGCACGGCACCGGCACCCCGCTGGGCGACCCGATCGAGGCGCAGGCGCTGCTGGCCACCTACGGCGCCGCGCACGACGCGGACCGCCCGCTGTGGCTGGGCTCGCTCAAGTCCAACATCGGCCACTCCCAGGCGGCGGCCGGCGTCGGCGGCGTCATCAAGGTGGTCGAGGCGATGCGGCACGGCACCCTGCCGCGCACGCTGCACGCCGGCACGCCGTCCCCGCACGTGGACTGGTCGACGGGCGCGCTGGCGCTGCTGACCGAGCCCCGGGCGTGGGACAGCGGGGACCGGCCGCGCCGCGCGGGCGTGTCGTCGTTCGGCATCAGCGGCACCAACGCGCACGTGATCATCGAGCAGGCGCCGCCGGCCCCGGCCGACGCCGGAACGCCGGCCCCCGCGCCCGCGGTCGAGCCGCCGGTGGTGCCGTGGCTGCTCTCCGGCAGCTCCGTCGCGGGCCTGCGCGCCCACGCGGCCCGCATCGGCGAGCTGCTGGCCGAGGGCGACGTGGACCGGCTCGACGTCGCCCTGTCCCTGGCCACCACCCGGTCCGCCCTCGCCCACCGGGGCGTGGTCGTGGCCGCCGACCGCGACGAGCTGCTGCGCGGCCTGTCCGAGCTGGCCGCCGACGGCCCCAACGCGGTGCGCGGGCTCCGCGCCGACGGCCTGACCGCGTTCATGTTCACCGGCGGCGGCGCGCAGCGCGTCGGCATGGCCGCGCAGCTCTGCGCGACGTACCCGGTGTTCCGGGACGCCTTCCACGAGGTGGCCGACGAGCTGGACAAGGGCCTGCCCCGGCCGCTGCGGGAGGTCATCGGGACCGGCGACGAGCTGGACCGGATCGACTACACGCTCGCCGCGCTGTTCACCGTGGGGGTCGCGCTGTTCCGCCAGCTCGCGGCGTGGGGCGTGCACCCGGACTTCGTCGTCGGCCACTCCACGGGCGAGCTGATCGCCGCGCACGTCGCCGGGGTGCTGTCCCTGCCGGACGCGGCCACGCTGGTCACCGCGCGCGGCCGGCTCATGCGCGGCCTGCCCGAGGGCGGCGCCATGATCGCGATCCAGGCCACCGAGGAGGAGGTCGCCGGGACGCTGCCGGAGTCCGGCAGGGCGGTCATCGCCACCATCAACAGCCCGCAGTCGGTCGTCGTCTCCGGTGACGCCGACGCCGCCGAGGCCGTCGCCGCGCTCTGGAAGGAGCGCGGGCGCAGCACCAAGCGGCTGGCCATCAGCCACGCGTCGCACTCGCCCCGGATGGACCCGATGCTCGACGAGTTCCGGGCCGTCGCCGAGGGGCTGACCTTCCACCGCCCGAACACCCGGGTCGTGTCGACGGTGACCGGCGAGGTCGAGACCGGCGACCGGTGGACCACCCCCGACTACTGGGTGGACCAGGTGCGCCTGCCCGTGCGGTTCCTGGACTCCGTGCGCACGCTGGAGGCCAGGGGCGTCACCACGATGCTGGAGCTGGGCCCGGACGGGGTGCTGTCGGCGATGGCCGCCGCCGGGGTGGAGCACGCGGTGGCGCTCCCGGCCATGCGCAACGGCCACGACGAGCCGCGCACCCTGGTCGGGGCGCTCGGCCTGCTGCACACCAGGGGCGTGCGGGTGGACTGGGCGGCGTTCTTCGCCGGGACCGGCGCGCGGGTCGTCGACCTGCCCACGTACCCGTTCCAGCGCGAGCGCTACTGGCTGGAGAGCGCCGGCGTGCCGGCGACGTCCGGCCCGAGGCCGGGCGACCACCCGCTGCTGGGCGGGGCCGTCCCGCTGGCCGACACCGACGAGGTGCTGTTCGCCGGCGAGGTCTCGCAGGCGGCGCACCCGTGGCTGGCCGGGCACACCGTGTCCGACGCCGTGGTGCTGCCCGCGTCCGCGCTGGTGGAGGCCGCCGCCTGGGCCGGTCGCGCGGTCGGCTGCCCGGTCGTGGTGGAGCTGGCGGTGCCGGCCGAGCTGGCGGTGCCCGAGTCGGGCTCCGCGGCGGTGCAGGTCCGCGTCGGCGGCGCGGACGAGGACGGCACGCGCACGGTGTCCGTGCACGCCAGGACCGCCGACGACGAGTGGGTGGCGGTGGCCGCCGGCCTGCTCGCCGCCGACACCGCGGCGGACCCGGGACGGCCCGTCGACACCGCCGCCGCGGTGGAGGTGCGGCTCGCCGACGAGCACACCCGGCAGGCGGGCGCGTTCGGCCTGCACCCGACCCTGCTGCACGAGGCCCTAGCGCTCGCGGGCGTCACCCGGGACCACCTGGCCTCGGCGTGGCGCGGGGTGCGGCTGCACGCCACCGGCGCCGCCGCGGTGCGGGCGCTGGTCACCCCGACCGGGGAGGACGGCGCGTCGGTGGTGCTGACCGACGCCGACGGCGGCCTGGTCGCCACCGTCGACTCGGTCACCTGGCGCGCCCGGACGCCCGCCGACCTGGTCGGCGGCCCCGGTCCGGTCCGGTCGCTGCACCGCCTGGGGTGGACCGCGCTGCCGCTGACCCCCGGCGCGCCGCCGGTCACCTGGGCCGCCGTCGGCGGCACCCGGACCGACCTGCCGGTGTTCGACGACGTCACCGCCGTCGCCGGGTCCGGCCTGGCCGCCGAGGTGCTGCTGCTCGGCGCCGGGGCGGGGACCGGCGGCGACGCCGCGGCGCGGACGCACGAGGCCGCGTCGGGGGTGCTGGCGGAGCTGCGCGCGTGGCTGACCGACCAGCGGCTCGCCGAGACCCGCCTGGTGGTGCTCACCCGGGGCGCCGTGGTCGCCGCCGACGCGGACACCTGCGACCCGGCCGCCGCCGCGCTGTGGGGCCTGGTCCGCTCGGCGCAGCTGGAGAACCGGGACCGGGTCGTCCTGGTGGACACCGACACCGACACCCCCGACCTCGCCCTGCTGGCCGCGCTGCTCGACACCGACGAGCCCGCCGCCGCCCTGCGCGGCGGCGAGCTCCTGGTGCCGAGGCTCGGCCGGGTCGGCGGTGACGCGCCGGACGACGGCCGGGACGCCTGGCCCACCACGGGCACGGTCCTGGTCACCGGCGGCACCGGGGCGCTGGGCGCGGAGGTGGCGCGCCACCTGGTGACCGGGCACGGCGTGCGGCGGCTGCTGCTGGTGAGCCGGTCCGGCCCGGACGCCGCGGCCGCCGAACCGCTGCGCCGCGAGCTGGCCGGGCACGGCGCGACCGCGGAGGTCGTCGCGTGCGACGTCGCCGACCGCGACGCGCTGGCCGCCCTGCTGGCCGACATCCCGGCCGAGCACCCGCTGACCGCCGTGGTGCACGCGGCCGGGGTGCTGGACAGCAACCTGGTGACCGCGCTGGAGCCCGCGCAGCTGGAGCGCGTGCTGCGGTCCAAGGTGGACGGCGCGTGGCACCTGCACGAGCTGACCGAGGGCGTGGAGCTGTCCGCGTTCGTGCTCTTTTCCTCGCTCCTCGGCGTGTTCGGCGGCGCGGGGCAGGCGAACTACGCCGCGGCCAACGCGTTCCTGGACGGCCTGGCCCGGCACCGGGCGTCCCGCGGCCTGCCGGCGACCGCGCTGGGCTGGGGCCTGTGGGAGGTCGACGGCGGCATCGGCGCCGGGGTGACCGACGCCGACCTGGCCCGCTTCCGCCGCGACGGGTTCGTCCCGGTCGGGGTGGCGCACGGGCTGGCCGTGCTCGACGCCGCGCTCGGCCTGCCCGACGCCGCGCTGACCGCGACCCCGTTCGACCTGGACGTGCTGCGCTCCGGCGGCGACGTGGCCCCGCTGCTGCGCGGCCTCGTCCCGCCCGCCGCGCAGGCCCGGCGGGCCGGGGGCGACGGGGTGCCCCTGTCCGAGCTGTTGGCCGGGCTGCCCGCCGAGAAGCACCGGGCGGCCGTCCTGGGGCTCGTCGGCGGCCAGGTGGCGGCGGTGCTCGGCCTCCGCGACGCGGGCGCCGTCGACCCCGACCGGCCGTTCCAGGAACTGGGCTTCGACTCGCTGACCGCCGTCGAGCTGCGCAACCGGCTCAGCGCGGCGGTGGGGGAGCGGCTGCCCGCCACCATCGTGTTCGACCACCCGACGCCCGCCGCGCTCACCGCGTACCTGCTCGACGTGATCGCCCCGGACAGCGCCGCACCGCTCACGTCCCCGGTGCTCGCGGAGCTGGACAGGCTGGAGGACGCGCTGTTCTCCGCGGACGGGGACGACGGGAGCGGGGACGACGGGAGCGGGGACACGATCACCGTGCGCCTCCAGACGATCCTCTCCCGCTGGATGGAGTCGCGGAACGGCCCCGGGACCACCGCCACCGCACCGGACGCCTCCATCGAGGACGCGTCCACCGCGGAGCTGCTGGCGTTCATCGACAACCAACTCGGCCGAGCCGACAGCTGAGAAGTCCTGACGAAAGGCTGGGGAAAGACCATGGCGGATGAGAAGAAGCTCGCCGAGTACCTGAAATGGGTGACGGCGGACCTCCAGAAGGCGCGGCACCGCATCACCGAGCTGGAGTCCGGGCGGCAGGAGCCGGTGGCGATCGTGGGCATGGCCTGCCGCTACCCCGGCGGGGTCGCGTCGGCCGACGACCTGTGGCGGCTCGTGCTCGACGGCGAGGACGCGGTCTCCGACTTCCCGACCGACCGGGGCTGGGACCTGGACCGGCTGTTCGACGAGGACCCGGAGACCCCCGGCACGACCTACGCCCGCCAGGCCGGGTTCCTCGACGGCGCCACCGAGTTCGACGCGGAGTTCTTCGGGATCTCCCCGCGCGAGGCGGTGTCGATGGACCCGCAGCAGCGGGTGGTGCTGGAGGCCGCGTGGGAGACCTTCGAGGCGGCGGGCATCGACCCGACCGGCCTCAAGGGCGACGACGTCGGCGTGTTCGTCGGCGCGGTCGAGCAGACCTACCTCGGCCTGCGCGGACCGGCCGAGCTGGAGGGCTACCTGATCACCGGGAAGCTCACCAGCGTGGTGTCCGGCCGGGTCGCGTACTCGTTCGGCTTCGAGGGACCCGCGGTCACCGTCGACACCGCGTGCTCGTCGTCGCTGGTCGCGCTGCACATCGCCGCGCAGTCCGTGCGCTCCGGCGAGTCGACCCTGGCCCTGGCGGGCGGCGTGACGATCGGCGCGACCCCCGGCGGGTTCGTGGACTTCTCCCGCCAGCGCGGCCTCGCCGCCGACGGCCGGTGCAAGTCGTTCGCCGCGGCGGCCGACGGCACCAGCTGGTCCGAGGGCGTCGGCCTGGTCCTGCTGGAGCGGCTGTCCGACGCGCAGCGCAACGGGCACCAGGTGCTGGCGGTGCTGCGCGGTTCGGCGATCAACCAGGACGGCGCGTCCAACGGGCTCACCGCCCCCAACGGGCCGTCGCAGGAGCGGGTCATCCGCAGGGCGCTGGCCGAGGCCCGGCTGAGCGCCGCCGACGTCGACGCGGTCGAGGCGCACGGCACCGGCACCAGGCTGGGCGACCCGATCGAGGCGCAGGCGCTGCTGGCCACCTACGGCGCCGCGCACGACGCGGACCGGCCGCTGTGGCTGGGCTCGCTCAAGTCCAACATCGGCCACGCGGTCGCCGCGTCCGGCATCGGCGGCGTCATCAAGATGGTGCAGGCGGTCCGGCACGGGGTGCTGCCCAGGACCATCCACGTCGACGAGCCCACCCCGCTGGTCGACTGGTCCCGCGGCGGTGTCGAGCTGCTCACCGAGCAGCGGCCGTGGCCGGAGACGGGCAGGCCGCGCCGGGCGGGCGTGTCGTCCTTCGGGGTCAGCGGCACCAACGCGCACGTGATCATCGAGCAGGCGCCGGACGTCGTCGCGGAGACCGGGCCGGAGACGCCGCTGCCGGTGGTGCCGTGGCCGCTGTCGGCGAAGACCCCGCGCGCGACCAGGGCCCAGGCGCAGCGGCTGCTGTCGTTCGTCGAGCGGAACCCGGCGCTGTCGGCCGAGCGGGTCGCGCGGTCGCTGGCCACCACCCGCGCCGCGCTGGACCACCGCGCGGTCGTGGTCGGCACCGACCGCGAGGGCCTGCTGACCGGGCTGCGCGCGCTGGCCAGGGACGAGGAGACCGTCCCGGTGGTGGCCGTGCGGCGGGGCGGCCTCGGGCTGCTGTTCACCGGCCAGGGGTCGCAGCGCGTCGGCATGGGTCTGGAGCTGCGCGCGGCGTTCCCGGCGTTCGCCGAGGCGTTCGACGCGGTGTGCGCCGCCGTCGACCCGCACCTGGAGCACCCGCTGCGGCAGGTGATCGCCGAGGGCGACCGGCTCGGCGAGACCCGCTACGCCCAACCGGCGCTGTTCGCCTTCGAGGTGGCCACCGCGCGGCTGGTGACCTCGTGGGGGCTGCGACCGGACGTGCTGGTCGGCCACTCCATCGGCGAGCTGGCCGCCGCGCACCTGGCCGGCGTGCTGTCGCTGGACGACGCCGCCGCCGTGGTCACCGCGCGGGGCAGGCTGATGCAGGCGCTGCCGGCCGGCGGGGTCATGGTCGCGCTGCGGGCCACCCCGGCCGAGGTCGCGCCGCTGCTGGAGGGCTACGAGAGCCGCGTCGGCATCGCCGCGGTCAACGGGCCGTCGGCGGTGGTCGTCTCCGGCGACGAGGACGTGGTCACCGGGATCGCTGCCACCGTGGCCTCCTGGGGCCGCTCGACCAAGCGGCTCGCCGTCAGCCACGCCTTCCACTCGCCCCTGATGGAGCCGATGCTCGCCGAGTTCGGCGAGGTCGTGCGCGCGGTCGCCTTCGCCGAGCCGACCACCCCGATCATCTCCACGGTCACCGGCGAGGTGGCGGACGCGGACGTGCTGCGCTCGCCCGAGTACTGGATCGACCAGGTGCGCCGGCCGGTGCGCTTCCTCGACGCCGTGCGCCGCCTCGCCGAGCAGGGCGTCACGGCGACGCTGGAGGTCGGCCCCGGGGCCGCGCTGACCGCGCTGGTCGGCGACGGCCTCGACGGCGCGGCCGGCGTCACGGCGGTCGCGAGCACCCGCACCGGCAGCTACGAGCCGCTGGAGCTGCTCGACGGCGTGAGCCGGCTGTGGACGGCGGGGGTCGCGGTCGACTGGGACGCCTACCTGGCGCCGTCCGGCGCGGTGGCGGGCCCGCTGCCCAGCTACGCCTTCCAGCGCCAGCGCTACTGGCTGGAGCCCGCCGCGATGCGCGGCGACGACCCGACCGGGCCGGTGTCGGACCACCCGCTGCTGCTGGCCCCCGTCGAGGTCGCCGGCCGGGACGAGGTGCTGCTCCCCGGCGCGCTGTCGACGTCCGCCGCGCCGTGGCTCGGGGAGCACCGCCTGTTCGGCGTCCGGCTCGTCCCGTCCTCGGTGCTGCTGGAGATGGCGGTGCGGGCCGGGGACGAGGTCGGCTGCCCGCACGTCGACGAGCTGGTGGTGCGCGAGCAGGTGGTGCTGCCGGAGCGGGCCGGGCTGCGCGTGCAGCTCACCGTGGACGCCCCGGACGGCGAGGGCAGGCGGCGGATCGGCGTGCACACCGGCGCGGACGAGGACCGTCCCGTGTGGACGTTGGCGGCGACCGGGGTGCTCAGCCCCCGCTGGAACGCCGCGGAGGACCTGGGCGAGTGGCCGCCGACCGGCGCCGAGCCGCTGGACGTCGACCTGCTGCTCCAGCACCGGGCCGACGCCGGGTTCGCCCTCGGCCCCACCTTCTCCGGCCTGACCGCCGCGTGGCGGCGCGACGGCGAGGTGTTCGCGGAGGTGCGGCTGCCCGCCGACGCCGAGGCGGACGGGTTCAGCGTGCACCCCGCGCTGCTCGACGCCGCGCTGCACCCCGCCGCGCTGCTCACCGGGCACCCCGGCGTCGTCGCGGAGTGGCGCGGGGTGACCGTGCACGCCGTGGGCGCCACCGCCGCCAGGGTGCGGCTCACCCCCGGCGAGGACGGCGCGGTCTCGGTGCTGCTGGCCGACGCGTCGGGCGCCCCGCTGGCCCGCGCGGCGGGCGTGGTCACCCGGCCCGCGAGCGAGGACGAGGTCGGCGCCGCGCTGGCCCGCCCCGGCGACGCGCTGTTCCGGGTGGCCTGGACCCCCGTCATCCCGGCCGGGCTGCCCGGCCCGGCGGGGCTGGCCGTGCTGGAGACCGGCGGCGGCAGCCTGCCGTGGCCGCTGCGGTTCGCCGGTCTCGACGAGGCGCTGTCCGCCGCCGGGACGTTCACCGGCCTGGTCGCGCCGATGATGTCCACCGAGGACGACGCGGCGGGCACGGTCGCCGACCGGGCCCAGGCCGCCGTCCTGCGGGCGCTGGAGCTGGTGCGCGCCTGGAACGACGACGAGCGCTCCGCCGACGTCCCGCTGGTCCTGCTGACCCGGCGCGCGATCGACGCCGACGACACCCCGCTCGACCTGGCCGCGGCCCCGGTGTGGGGCCTGCTGCGCTCCGCCCAGTCCGAGATGCCCGGCCGGTTCCGGCTGGTCGACGTCGACGACGACCCGGCGTCGCTGTCGGCGCTGCCCGCCGCGATCGCCACGGGCGAGGCGCAACTGGCCGTGCGCGCGGGTTCGGTGGTCGCGCCCAGGCTCGCCCGGCTCGCACCGGGCCGCGCGGCGTCCCCGTGGCGACCGGGCGGCACCGTCCTGGTCACCGGCGGCACCGGCGCGCTCGGCGCGCTGTTCGCGAGGCACCTCGTGCGCGCCCACGGCGTCACCGACCTGCTCCTGGTCAGCCGCAGCGGACCGGCCGCGCCGGGCGCGGGGGAGCTGGCCGACGAGCTGGCCGCGCTCGGCGCGCGGGTGACGATCACCGCGTGCGACACCGCCGACCGGGAGGCGCTCGCCTCGGTGCTGGCCTCCGTCCCCGCCGCGCACCCGCTCACCGGCGTCGTGCACACGGCGGGCGTCCTGGACGACGGCATGATCGACTCCCTGGACGCCGACCACGTCGCGAGGGTGCTGCGGCCCAAGGTGCACGCCGCGTGGAACCTGCACGAGCTGACCCGGGACGCGGACCTGTCGGCGTTCGTGCTGTTCTCCTCCGTCGCCGGGGTCATCGGCGGTTCCGGCCAGGGCGCCTACGCCGCGGCGAACACCTTCCTCGACGCGCTGGCCGCGCACCGGGCGGGCGCCGGGCTCGCGGCGACCTCGCTGGTGTGGGGCCTGTGGTCGCACGCGGGCGGCATGGGCGGCAACCTCGGCGAGGCCGACCTCAAGCGCATCGCCCGCACCGGGCTGCTGCCCATCACCCCCGAGGACGGCCCCGGCCTGTTCGACGCCGCGCTGCGGGCCGGCCGCCCGGCCCCGGTGGTGACGCCGCTGGACGTGCGCGCGCTGGCCGCCCGGCCCACCGCCGTGCCGCTGCTGTTCACCGCCCTGGCCAGGGTCACGTCCCGCCGCGCCACGCGGGGCGCGGCCGAGGTCGAGTCGCTGGAACGGCGGCTGGCCGGGCAGTCCGAGCAGCGGCAGCGGGAGATCGTGGGCGAACTGGTCCGCGCCGAGGTCGCCTCGGTCCTGGGCCACGCCGACGCCTCCGCGATCCGCGACGACCAGCCGTTCGCCGAACTCGGCTTCGACTCGCTGATCTCGGTGGAGCTGCGCAACCGGCTGACCGCGCACGTCGGCGTGCGGCTGTCCGCCTCGCTGGTGTTCGAGCACCCGACGCCCGCCGCGCTGGCCGACTTCCTCCGCACCACGGCGCGCGCCGCGGTCACCGGCGAGGGCGACGCCGCCGCGGGCGTGGACTTCCCGGGCGAGGTGGTGCTCGCCGACGACGTGGTCGCCGCCGACACCGTGGTCACCGTCGCCACCGACCCCCGGGAGGTCCTGCTGACCGGGGCCAGCGGGTTCCTCGGGGCGTTCCTGCTGCGCGACCTCGTCCGCGGCACCGACGCGGTCGTGCACTGCCTGGTGCGCGGCGCCGACCAGGCCGACGCGGAGCGCAGGCTGCGGGAGAACCTGGAGTGGTACGAGGTGGCGGGCGAGGTCGACCCGGCCAGGGTCGTCGTCCACGTCGGCGACCTCACCTCCCCCCGGCTCGGCCTGGGCGAGGAGGTGTTCGACGACCTCGCCCGCCGGGTCGACGTCGTCTTCCACGCCGGGGCGACGGTGAGCTGGCTCCGCCCGTACACCGACCTGAAGGCGTCCAACGTGACCGGCACCGTCGAGGTGCTGCGGCTGGCCGCGCGCCACCGCACGGTCCCGGTGCACTACGTGTCGACCACGGGCGTGTTCGCCGCGTCGGAGGACAACGAGCCGGTGGGCACCACCGCCCCGACCGGTCCCGCGCACCTGCTGTGGAACGGCTACCTGCAGAGCAAGTGGGTGGCGGAGGGCGTGCTCGACATCGCCCGCTCGCGCGGCATCCCGGTGTCGGTCTACCGGGTCGACGTGGTGTGCGGCGACCGCGACAGCGGCGCGTGCCAGACCAAGGACTTCGTCTGGCTCAGCCTCAAGGGCCTGCTCCAGGCCGGTGTGGTCCCGGACCGGCTGACCGGCCGGGTGCACCTGGTCCCGGTGGACTACGTCAGCGGCGCCATCACCGCGCTGGCCACCCGCGACACCTCCGTGAACGGCACCTTCCACCTGTTCAACGAGCAGTCGCAGTCGTTCGGCAACCTCGTCGACCACCTGCGGGCCTTCGGCTACGACCTGCCGGAGACCGACTGGGACAGCTGGCGCTCGACCATCGCCGCCGACCGGGAGAACGCGGTCACCCCGCTCTTCGACTCGTTCGAGGGGCTCAACTCGGTGGGCGCGGGGCCGACCTACCCGCCGATGGACGTCTCGGACACGGAGAAGGCGTTGGCGGGCAGCGGGATCACGTGCCCGCCCATCGACCGGGCGCTGTTCGGCAGGTACGTGGACTTCTTCGTCCGCAGCGGTTACTTCCCCGCCCCCACCGGCCCGGCGTCCGCCGGCTGAAAAAGGCGGGAACCGAACTCTCGACGTGGTGTCAACCGGGTAATCGCCGCCGTCGCACGCGAGGGCCGGCGGCGATTACCTGACTGCGGCCGACCTGTGTTCCACGGGCGGTAGCGTTCACCTCGGCGTTGCCCGACACCGCGCCGAGCACATCCGGTCACCGATAACCCGAGTATTGGAGTGGATTCACCATGGCCTCCGAAAAACACGTCCTGGCCACCGACATCGACACGCACCAGGAAATGTTCAACGTGGCGTTCAACGCGGGCGACGTGGAGGCCGTCAACGCCTTGTACTTCGACGACGCCGTGGGTCTGTGGGAGCCCGGCGTGCCGGTCGCCGGCCAGGCGCGCCGGGACTACGTCGCCAACTTCATCAAGACCCGCAACGCGACCGTCGAGGCGACCGTGCTCCAGCAGCTGGTCAACGGCGACACCGCCATGGTGGTGGTCGAGTGGGAGATGGACACCACCAGGGACGGCAAGCCGGAGAAGCTCAGCGGCCTCGCGGTCGACGTGCTCAAGCGCGGCGAGGACGGCGGCTGGCGGTACCTGATCGACAACGCCTACGCGGGCAACGGCCCCTGGCCGTCGGAGAGCTCCTGGCCCGTGCCCCCGAAGCCCTGACGGAGCGCGGGCGCCGACCACCGCGTCAGCGGGTCGGCGCCCGCTCTGCGGCCCTGCGGGCGCGGGCGCCGATGCCGAGCGCGTGCCGGTAGTCGGTGGGCGTGACGCCGACGTGGGTGGTGAAGTGCCTGCGCAGGTTCGCCGCGGTGCCCAGGCCGCTGGCCTCGCTGACCCGCTCGATGGGCAGGTCGGTGGTCTCCAGCAGGCTCTGCGCGCGGGAGAGGCGCTGGTTGAGCAGCCACTTCAGCGGGGTGAGCCCGGTGGTCGCCTGGAACCTGCGGAAGAACGTGCGGTTGCTCATGCCCGCCCGCTTGGCCATCGCGTCGACGGTGAGCGGCTGGTCGAGGTTGCCGGAGGCCCAGTCCATCGCCATCGCCAGGGTGTCGTCGTCGTCCTCGGGCACGGACAGGTCGACGAACTGCGCCTGCCCGCCGGGGCGGTGGCCGGCCACGACCATCCGGCGGGCCAGCTGGCCCGCCACGTACGCGCCCAGGTCGCGGCGGACCAGGTGCAGGCACAGGTCCAGGCCCGCGGTCATGCCGGCGCTGGTGAGGACGTCGCCGTCGTCGACGTAGATCACGGTGTCCTCGACCTGGACCTCCGGGTAGCGCTTGGCCAGGTCGGAGGTGTGCATCCAGTGCGTGGTGGCCCTGCGGCCGTCGAGCAGCCCCGCCTCGGCGAGGGCGAACGCGCCGGTGCACAGCGACACCACGCGCGCGCCCGCGCGGGCCGCCTCGCGCAACGCCTCCAGCAGTTCCGGCGGCAGCGGGGCGCGGCCGTGCAGCACGTCGTCCGGGACCGAGGGGACGAGGACGGTGTCGGCGACGACCAGGTCGTCGAGCCCGTGCTCGGTGCGCAACGAGAAACCGCGGGGCGCGGGCTGGTCCGCCGTCACCGCGCAGAGCTTCAGGTCGTACCAGGGATCGGCCAGGTCGTGCTGCGGGTCCCCGAAGACCGCGTTCGCGATCGCGGTCTCGTACACCTCGCAGACCTGCATGTCGGTGCTGTTGACCACGGCCATCGCGACCACACCCGGACCCATGATCGCGAGTGTACGGCAGGAATCGTTCGAAGATGGTCAGTCCCGCCGCTGGTCAGGCCCTCTGGACTGATGAAAGCGTTGGAGTACGTCAAACACCGCGCCGCGTCGCCTGAACCGACGCGGACCGAACAGGAGTGAATGTGATGTCCAACCCCAATGCCGCCCAAGCGCCGGTCACCGTCGTCGGTCTGGGCCTGATGGGTCAGGCATTGGCCGCCGCGTTCCTCAAGAACGGGCACCCGACCACCGTGTGGAACCGCTCGGCCAACAAGGCCGAGGAACTGGTCTCCAACGGCGCCGTGCTGGCCCCCTCGCTGAAGGACGCCGTCGAGGCGAGCCCGCTGGTCGTCATCTGCGTCTCGGACTACGACGCCGTGCACCAGCTGCTCGACCCGCTGGAGGACTCGCTGGAGGGCCGCACGCTGGTCAACATGACCAGTGCCAGCTCGCAGCAGGCCCGCGACACGTCGAAGTGGGCGGTGGACCGCAAGGTCGGCGCCTACGTCGACAGCGCGATCATGGCCATCCCGCCGGCGATCGGCACCGACGAGGCCATCATGCTGTACTCCGGCCCGAAGCCGGCGTTCGACGAGCACGAGGAGACCCTCAAGGCGATCGCCCCCGCGGCGACCCTGTACCTCGACGAGGACCCGGGTGTCGCCAGCCTCTACGACGTCTCGCTGCTCGGCGTCATGTGGAGCGTCGAGAACAGCTTCCTCCACGGCGCCGCGCTGCTGGGCACCGCCGGCGTGAAGGCCACCGCCTTCCTGCCGCTGGCCAAGTCGCTCGCCGTCATGACGCTCGGCTTCCTCGACGCCTACGCCCAGCAGATCGACGACGGCGAGTACCCGGCCGACGACGCCACCATCACCACGCACATCCTGGCGATGGAGCACCTGGTCGACGAGAGCAAGGCGCTGGGCGTCAACACCGACCTGCCCCAGCTCATCAAGGTGTTCGGCCAGCGCGCGATGGACGCCGGCCACGCGGACAACAGCTACGCCGCGATGATCGAGCAGTTCCGCAAG
>NZ_JBPKJK010000092.1:0-35460 GCF_051756985.1 Saccharothrix sabaoui | reverse complement strand
ACCCCGTGCCTCCGGCCCCCCTTGCGGACCACGAAGCACGTCACGGCCCACACGCCGTCGTCTTGTCTTCATTCCGACCACCCCGAGGAACGCGGAGCGTCCGCAACTCCGAGTAGGCGATCCGGGGTTCGACGGCCACCCACCCCGCCGGCTCGCCGTAGGCGATCAACCCGTTGGTGGACGCGCCCGCTCGACCGCGAGCGGCCTGCTCCCGCTAAGCGGTGCCCCACCCCTCCTGCGGCTGTCCCGCCGGATCAATTCCCGAGCTCGAACCGCCGGCAGCAGCACTCACCGAGGTCGGAAGCCCCGAAACGGCCTCGACGTCGTCCCACGACGCCTCGTTGGCCGGGACGACCCGAACCTCCGCCTCGGTAATCGGCTCCACGCGCGGCATTGTGCCCGGGTAACCGACATGCAGGTGATCCACAGCCGCAGCGCTTCACGCCACAAGAGCGCGCTCACGGTCGCCGAGGGCGATCGAGAAGTGACCGAGTCGGTGTCCGGGCGGTTCCCGCCCGGTGTTCAGAGCGATTGGACCTCGACCGCGGAGTCGTGCACCTCGATGTCGCACCGGCCCTGCATCGGTGTGCTGTTGCTGCCGGAGACGGTGATCCAGTCCGTCCAGCGCCACGTGTCGTCCCCGGTCGGTTGCCTGCACAGACCACCCACCCGCACCCTGGACGGCGTGCGGCCCGCGGTGCAGGTCGCCCAGTACTCGGCGTCGAGGTGGCGCGGCGTGCACGACGCCAGTCCTGAAGCCCTGACGATCGCCGCACCGGTGTGCGGTGCGGCACCGGCCTGGTGCGGCACCGCCATGGAGGACGCGGCGCAGAAAGCGACCGTCACGGCCATCCGTCGATAGGTGTTCACGGGTTCTCCTGTCGATTCCCGCCCGACCTCCTGCCGGGACGCGTTCACGGTGAACGACTGGCGTTCGGTGATCACGCCGTGTTCTCGTGCTGCCTGCCGGATCGCTGGAATCGACCGGTCAGCGGTGTCGACCGCGAGGGCGCGGCGGTAGGGAGGTCCCTACGGGGAGGTTCGGTGGAACTGCGGTTGTTGGGCAATGTCGAAGGTCTGGTCGACGGCGAGCGACTGGAGGTGGGGCACGCTCGACAGCAGTGCGTGTTGGTCGTGTTGCTGATCGAGGTGAACCGAGTGGTGACAGTGCAGCAGTTCGTCGACCGGGTGTGGGCGGACGACCCGCCGCGCCGGGCGCGGGAAGTGGTCAGCAGCTACCTCTCGCGCTTGCGCAAGGTGTTGACCGTCGACGACCGCCCGGCGCCCATCCGACGGCGTTCCACCGGGTACGTGCTGGAGATGGACGAAAGTGCGGTGGACCTGCACCTCTTCCGGGAGTTGGTGGGCCTGGCCCGGTCGCAGGCCGACGAATCCCGCGCGGTGACCCTGTTGGAGCGGGCCTCACGGCTGTGGCGGGGACCGGCTTGTGCCGGCTTGGACACGCCGTGGATCAACACCGTGCGCGAAGAACTGGAGCGGGAGCGCTTCTCGGCCGACGTGGATCGGGTCGACCTGCGGTTGCGCTCGGGCAACCACGTCGAACTGCTCCCCGAGCTGACCGCCCGTGCCCGGGAACACCCACTCGACGAGCGCGTCGCGGGTCAACTGATGCTCGCCCTGCACCGCGGTGGCCGCCAGGCCGAAGCACTGCTGCACTACGACCGGCTGCGGCTGCGGTTGGCCGACGAACTCGGGGCCGATCCCGGCGCCACACTGCGCCTGCTGCACCAACGAGTCCTCACCGACGCCGCGGAACTGGCACCGCCTTCCCCGACGGGCGCTGCGGCGGTCGGAACCACGTCACCCGGATCGCCTGCTGCTGCGGCCCCTGAGCCGGCCGCGACCGACCCGGCGATCGTGCCCCGGCAACTCCCGGCCGCACCCGAGCCGTTCGTCGGCCGCGACAATGAACTGGGGCGACTCGACCTCGTCACGCTCAACGACTCCACCGCCGGACGCACCGTGGTGGTCTGCGCACTGGCCGGGGCGGGCGGCATGGGGAAGACCTGGCTGACGATCACCTGGGCGCACCAGCACTCCGAGTGGTTCCCCGACGGGCAGCTGTTCGTCGACCTGCGCGGCTTCAGCCCGGACTCACAGCCCATGGAGCCGGCGGTGGCCGTGCGAGGCTTCCTCGACGCCCTCGGTGTGCCGCGCAACCGCGTCCCCGTCGACCCGCACGCCCAGGCCGCGCTGTTCCGCAGCCTGGTCGCCAACAGGCGGATGCTCATCGTGCTGGACAACGCCGCCACCACCGACCAGGTCGTCCCGCTCCTGCCCGGTGGGAACACCTGCACGGTGGTGGTCACCAGCCGGCACCGACTGCCCGGCCTGATCACCGCGCACGGTGCCCATCACCTGTACCTGGACGTGCTCTCCCCGCCGGAAGGCCGTTCCCTGCTCACCCGCCGCCTCGGCGAGGAGCGCACGAGAGCCGAATCGTCGGCGGTGGACGACGTGATCCTGCTGTGCGGCGGGTTCCCGCTGGCCTTGGGCATCCTCGCGGCACGCGCCCACAGCCAGCCTGGAACCACCCTGACCGAACTCGTCGACGAACTCCGGGACACTGGCCTGATCGCGCTCGACAGCGACGAACCCGCCGCCAGCCTGCCCGCGGTCCTGTCGTGGTCCCTGCACCACCTGACCGCCGAGCAACGGCAGGTCTTCGCGCACCTGGGCACCGCCCCCGGTCCCGACACCGGGCTGCCCGCCGCCGCCAACCTCGCCGGTCTCCCCCTCGCCCGGACCCGGGCGCTGTTGCGCGGCTTGGAGGACGCCTGCTTGGTGAGCCGCGACAGCCGCGGTCGCTACCGCATGCACGACCTCGTGCGCGGTTACGCGGCCGCCCTCGCCGGCCACGAGCCTGCCGAGCCGGCGCGGCAGGCGGCGTTGCGGCGGCTGGTCGGGTTCTACGCGCACACCGCGTACACCGGCCAGGGACTTCTCGCTCCCCACCGACGCGCGCCGTGGGTCGACCCACCCGAACCCTCGTACCTCCCCCACCCGTTGCCCGACCTGTCTGCGGCCCTGACCTGGTTCGACGACGAAAGCCCTTGCCTCCTGGCCGCACTGGGCACCGCTACTTCACGAGGTTGGTACCGGATGGCGTGGCAACTGGTCTGGTGCCTGAGCGATTTCCTGGTCAGACGAGGGCGCCGACGCGACCACCTCGCCGTCTGGCAGACCGGGCTGGACGCCGCCGAACACCTCCAGGACCCCGCGGTCCTGGCCGTGTCCCTCAGGCGCCTCGGCAACTGCTGTGCCGACCTCTGGCAGCACGAACAGGCCGTCGAACACCTGCAACGGGCGCTCGTCCTGACGGAACAGCACCAGGACCACGTCAACGGGGCGAGCACCCGGCTGATGCTCGCGCGGAGCTGGCAGGTGCGGAGTTGGCAACTGCAACCCCCGGAGCAGGAAGGGGCCTTCCGGCAGGCACTGGAACACGCCGTGCACGCCGCGGGCCTCTTCCGCGTGCTGGAAGATCCCGGAGGAGAAGCCACCGCACTCAACGCCGTCGGGTGGTGCGCCACCCGACTCGGGGACCACGACCGGGCCCGTGAGCACTGCCAGGCCGCACTCCTCCTCTACCGCCGGCACCCCGACCCCGACGGCGAAGCGGACGTGTGGGAAACCATGGGGCACATCGCTCACCACACCGGCCACCACCGCGAGGCGATCGACTGCTACCAGCGATCACTCGCCCTGCTCGATGCTCTCGGCTACACCTACCACGTCGCCGCAGTCCGCGACCGGCTGGGTGCAACGCACGCCGCCCTGGAGCAGTACGAGCAGGCCCGAGCCCTGTGGCTCGCGGCGCTGGAGGTGTACCGCGAGCAACACCACCACGCTGCCGCCGATCGCGTCCAACGACAGTTCGACGCGTTGCCGCGGAGCTGATCCCGGTGTCTGAGCGAATGAGTGGAGGGCGTGCACGGCACCCTGCGGATCGCCTGTCCGGTGGGGGGGAATGGGAAGCCCAGCGGTGGTCGAGGGGAGAGTGCCGCCATGACGGTGGAACTGCGGCTGTTGGGTCAGGTGGAGCTCCTCGTCGACGGCTCCCGGGTGGATCTCGGGCACGCCCGCCGGCGATGCGTGCTGGCGGCGCTCCTGGCCGACGCCAACGAGGTTGTGACGACCGACCAGGTAGTGGACCGGGTCTGGGGAGAACAGCCGCCGCACCGGGCACGGCAACTGGTCAGCAACTACCTGTCCCACCTGCGTCAAGCGCTGGTCGCCGCCGACATCGCGGGAGCGGTGACGATCGAGCGACGTGGAGGCGGTTACGTCCTGCTGACCGATGCCGACCAGGTGGACGTGCACCGGTTCCGCGGTCTGGTCGCCCAGGCACGGACCACGGCGGAAGCGTCCCGTGCCCTGGACCTGCTGGGGCAGGCGCGCGCGCTGTGGCGGGGCGGGGCGTTGGCGGATCTGGACACGCCCTGGGCCGTCGCAGTGCGGGAAGGGCTGGAGCTGGAGCGGTTCGCCGCCGACGCCGAACGCCTCGACCTGGCACTGCGGCTCGGGCGGCACGCCGAGGTCCTGCCCGAGCTGACACTCCGCGCGACCACGCACCCGTTGGACGAACGCGTGGCCGCCCAACTCATGCTCGCCTCGTACCGCGGTGGACGTCAGGCCGAAGCCCTGGCCCTCTACCAGGACGTGCGCACCCGGCTGGCCGACGAGTTGGGTGCCGACCCCGGACCGGAGCTGCGACAGCTGCACCACCGCATCCTCACCGCGGACCCCACCCTGTCCTCGGCGACGGTGGGTGCGACAGCGGGATCGTGCTGCCCGGTGCCCCGGCAGTTGCCCGCGCCACCACGGCCGTTCGCCGGTCGTGCCGCCGAACTGGTCCACCTGGACGAGCTGTCGACCGACAAGCCGGGCGAACACCCGTCCGCGAGAGCGGGAGCCACGCCCAGGTCGAGGACAGCGACCGCCGGAGAGGTCGTCATCGCGGCGATCGGCGGAGTGGGCGGTGTCGGCAAGACCTGGTTGGCGTTGCACTGGGCGCACCGCAACGCCCACCGCTTCCCCGACGGGCAGTTGTTCGTCGACCTGCGCGGTTTCAGCCCCGGCAACCGGCCCTTGCACCCCGTGGCCGCGGTTCGCGGGTTCCTCGATGCCTTCGGTGTCGAACCCGATGGCATCCCGACTGACCTGGAGGCCCAGGCGGCGCTGTACCGCAGCGTGATCGCCGGCAAGCGCGTGCTGGTCGTGCTGGACAACGCGGCCACCACCGACCAGGTCCTGCCGCTGCTGCCGGGCACCCCCACCTGCACCGTGCTGGTCACCGGACGCACCACCTTGTCCTCCCTGATCGACCGGTACGGCGCCCGTCACCTGTCACTGGGCGTCCTCACCCGCGACGAGGCCCGCACCCTGCTGGCCCGACGCCTGGGGGAACAGCGGGTCGACGCCGAACCGGGAGCGATCGGAGAGCTGGTCGAGTTGTGCGGATACCACCCGCTGGCGTTGGCGATCGCCGCCCGCCACGCCGTGACCCGTTCACGGGTTCCGCTGGCCGCGTTGGCCGCCGAACTGCGTGATCTCGGACTGGAGGCGTTCGACCATGAGACCGATCCCACCGCCAGCCTGCCCGCGGTGCTCTCATGGTCCCTGCGTCACCTCACCGATGTGCAGCGCGCGGTGTTCGCCCTGCTCGGGATCGCGCCCGGCCCGGACTTCGACCTGCCCGCCGCCGCGTCCCTCACCGCTCTGCCCGAAGCCCGCACGCGCAAGGTCGTACGCGCCCTGGAGAACCACTCCCTGCTCGACCAACACCCGCACGGCCGCTACCGGATGCACGACGTGGTCCGCGCCTACGCCGCCACCACCGCCCTCAGCAGCCTCTCCGAGCCGGTGCGGCGAGCAGCGCTGGAGCGGGTGGTGGACTTCTACCGGCACACCGCCCACACCGCCGAAAACCTGCTCAACCCGCACCGTCGGCCGATCCGGCTCGATCCGCCCGCCCACAGAACCCACCCGCACCCGCTGCCGGACCAGCCGGCCGCGATGGCCTGGCTGGACACCCACCACCCGCACCTCCTGGCCGCCCAGCACACCGCCAGCGCCCACCACCGCCACGAAGCCGTGTGGCACCTGGCCTGGACCCTGACCACCTTCCACCAGTGGCGGGGGCACCACCCCGACGCGCTGGCCGTGTGGCGAGCCGCCGCCGACGCCGCCACCCACCTGCCGGACCCCGCCGCCCCCGTCGTGGCCCACCGGCTCCTCGGCCACACCTACGCGGAATCGGGGTGGCATGAGCAGGCAGTCGAACACCTGCACCATGCCCTCGCCTCGGCAGAACGGCACCACGACCTTGCCGAACAGGCGCACACCCACCATGAACTCGCGCGGGCCTGGGAATTCCAAGAGGACGACCGGAAAGCCCTGGAGCACACCCACCACGCCCTGCGCCTCTACCGCACCCTCGGGCACCCGGTGGGGGAAGCGCGCGAACTCAACACCGCCGGCTGGTACACGGCCCGGCTGGGCGACTACGACACCGCCCGCGACCACTGCCGGGCCGCCCTCGTCCTGTGCCGCCTGCACCACCACCGCGACGGCGAGGCGGCCACCCAGGACAGCCTCGGGTACATCGCCCACCGCACTGGCCAGCACCGCCAAGCGGTCAGGCACTACCGCCAGGCCCTCGACCTGTACCGCGCTCTCGGCAACAACGCCGAGGCGGCCCGCACCCTCGACAACCTGGGGCACCCCCACGTCGCCCTCGGCCAGCGCGCCCGGGCTCGCGCCGCGTGGCGACAAGCACAGGAGTTGTACCGGCAACAGGGGCGCAACGCTGACGCCCAGTGCGTCCAGGGACGGTTGGACAGCCTCGGCGAGTCCGCCGGCCCCACCTGACCGCCGTTCTCTGTGAACACCTCCAACATGTCTGTACCGCCCGGAGAAAATTCCACCCGTCGACCGCGGAGGTCGTGGGGTGCACGCGCACGATCAATACCGTGTGCCGTGAAACCAGACCTGACCAGCGGATTGTTGAAAATTTCGGAAAACCTGCGGAGTCGGCGGCGCACAGTGGAACACGCCGGCCCGCCCGGCTGTCGACCACCGAACCGCAGGAACCCGGTCGACCGCGGCACCCGGCGGGCCCGTCGAGGAGGAGCACATGAGAACGAGGATCTTGTCCACGGCATTGGCGTCCGCCGGTGCGATGGCGATCTCGCTGGCCGTTCCGGGCTCGGCGCTCGCCATCGATCAGGTGCACTGCAGGGTCACGCAGTGGTCCTGCGTGACCCCACCGATCAACACGGCCGGTTCCACGATCTTCCACGCCGCCACGACAGGGGTCGTCGGCCGTTCGTTCGTCCTCGTCCGCGATGTCGCGGTCCCCGGCTCGCCGGAGGTCGTCCGGGAGAACCGCAGCAGCGGCAACCACGACATCTGGCGTAATCGGGTGTACTCGACGTACCGGGCCGAGCTCCACTGCCCGGACAGCTGCGCCGGAGCCAGGATCTACTTCGCGAACGGCTGACACCCCGTCTGCGACGGAGACCGGATCACCGTCCGGGACGTCCCGGCGTCCCGGACGGCGGTTCGGCTCCACCGGACATCGCTCACCGGGTCACCCCGCGGGTCCGAAGACGCCAACGACTTGCAAAACCCGGGACTGAATCGAGAAACAGAGCACGAGAACAATGGATTCCGCACGACCAAGGAATGATCGGTTCCCGTTCACCCATTAGGATCAGATTCTTCGCAACGTCGCTCACCCGCTTGACACCCGGCACCTCCGGGTAAATGATCGGGTTTGATCCTTTGCGCCGGGGGGACTGGGGACCAGAGGGGCCGTTCGGGCTTGCTTCCTGCCCTTTCCTCCGCACACAGCAGTGTCGAGGAATCGTGGAGGGCGTATGCCTGTTTCACCGACCTACCCCGGCGTGTACATCGAGGAATTGCCGAGCCGGGTTCGCACGATTACCGCTGTGTCCACGTCGGTGTGCGCGTTCGTCGGCTACACGACGCGCGGTCCGGTGGACGAGGCGGTCACGATCACCGGTTTCGCCGACTTCGAACGGCGGTTCGGCGGGGTCGCCGCCCGCAGTCCGGTCAGCTACGCGGTGCGCCAGTTCTTCCTCAACGGCGGGTCGGTCGGCGTCGTGGTGCGGGTCGCCTCGAACGCGGAGCCCGCGTCGGTGGTGCTGAAGAACAGCACCGACAACCCCGCGAAGGCGCCGGGCGAGGCGCTGGAGGTGCGCGCGAAGGAACCGGGCGCCTGGGGCAACGGCCTGCGGGTGTCGATCGACTACGCGACGCCGACGCCGGACGAGACCTACACCCTGCGGGTCGGCGGTGAGACCTTCGCGGACGTCTCCCCCGACCCGGCGCACCCGCGCCACGTCGTCGCGGTGGTCAACTCCCGCTCGGACCTGATCACCGTGGACGACAAGGGGTCCGGCCTGCGGCCGGAACCGGTGGGCACGGTGTCGGGCGCGTTCGGCGAGGACCTGCCGGCCATCCCGGACGGGGACCTGGAGGTGAAGGTCCGCGGTGAGGACACCGTGCGCAGGACGCGGATCGGTGGCGCGCCGGTGAACCTGTTCGAGCTGGCGCTGGCGCTGGAGGCGGCGCTGCGCACGATCCCGGACACCCCCGGCTCCCGGACGTTCGGCGCGGCGCGCGTCGTGCCGATGGGCAACCGCCTCCAGGTGGTGTCGGGCTCCGACGACCCGGGCACCGTGCTGGAGTTCGGCGGCCCGGTCTCCGCCGCGCTGAACCTCAACGCGGCCCCGAACTTCACCGCCTACGCGGTGAACGGGACCGAGGGCCGGGACGGGGACGTCCCCGGTCCGGCCGACCTGATCGGCAACGAGCTGCTCAAGACCGGGCTGCACGCGCTGCGCGACGTGCCGGACGTGAACCTGCTGTGCCTGCCCGAGGTGTGCGGGTTCGAGTCGGTCGACCAGCAGGTCGCGGTGCTGGCCGAGGCGCAGCGGCTGTGCGTGGACAAGCGGGCGTTCCTGCTGGTGGACAGCCCGGTGGCGTGGAACACGCTGACCAGGGCGCGGGCGGGGCTGCCCGCGCTGGACGCGGTGCGCGGCGACCACTCGGCGCTGTACTTCCCGCACCTGGAGCAGGTGGACCCGCTGACCGGTCGGCTGCGGTCGTTCCCGCCGAGCGGCGCGGTGGCCGGGATCATGGCCCGCACCGACGGCGAGCGCGGCGTGTGGAAGGCGCCCGCCGGCACCGAGGCCCGGCTCACCGGCACGCGCGCGCTGACCGTGCCGCTCAACGACACCGAGAACGGCCTGCTCAACCCGCTCGGCGTGAACTGCCTGCGGTCGTTCCCGGTGATCGGCCCGGTGGTGTGGGGCGCGCGGACGCTGGACGGCGCGGACGCGCTGGCCTCGCAGTGGAAGTACGTCCCGGTGCGGCGGTTGGCGCTGATGATCGAGGAAAGCCTCTACCGCGGCACGAAGTGGGTGGTGTTCGAGCCCAACGACGAGCCGCTGTGGGCGCAGATCAGGCTGAACGTGGGCGCGTTCCTGAACACGCTGTTCGAGCGCGGCGCGTTCCAGGGCGCCTCCTCGCGCGAGGCGTACTTCGTCAAGTGCGACAAGGACACCACGACGCAGAACGACATCGACAACGGGATCGTGAACATCCTCGTCGGCTTCGCACCGCTGAAGCCGGCCGAGTTCGTCGTCGTCAGGATCGAGCAGCTGGCCGGGCAGATCGAGGTGTGAGGTTCGCATGGCCGAGTTCATCGTCAACCCCCAGCGGTTCGACCCCTACAAGAACTTCAAGTTCGTGGTGCTGTGGGACGGTCGTCCGGTCGCCGGGGTGTCCAAGATCAGTCCGCTGAAGCGGACCACCGAGGTGGTGAAGCACCGCAGCGGGGGCGACGCCAGCTCACCGCGCAAGTCCGCGGGGCGCACCGAGTTCGAGGCGATCACGCTGGAGCGCGGCGTCACCCACGACGCGGAGTTCGACCGCTGGGCCAACAAGGTCTGGTCGGTCGGGCAGGGTCGCGGGTCGGAGTCGTCGCTGCGGGACTTCCGCAAGGACATCGTGATCCAGGTGCTCAACGAGGCGGGGCAGGTCGCCGTGGCCTACAAGGTCTACCGGGCCTGGGTCGCCGAGTACCAGATCGTCGGCGAGCTGGACGCCAACGCCAACGCGGTGGCCATCCAGAGCCTGAAGCTGGAGCACGAGGGGTGGGAGCGCGACCCGGAGGTCGCCGAGCCCGAAGAGCCGTCCTTCCAGTTCCCGGCCTGACCGTGCGCGGCCCGGCGGAACTGCTCGCGACGTGGGAGTCGGGCCTGGCGGCCGGACCGGTGCGCCGCGCCCTGCTGTTGCAGGCGCTGACCGGCGAGGCGTCGCCGGACCTGGCGGTGGGCGCGCGGGACCGGCGGCTGTTCGGGCTGCGCCGCGCCCTGTTCGGGGATCGGCTGACCGGGTTGGTGGCGTGCCCCGGCTGCGGCACCGAGCAGGAGTTCGACTTCGACGTGGCCAACGTGCTCGACGCCGGGGTCGACGTGCCGGACGTGCTGGAGGTCGGGTCGGGGCCGTGGCTCGTGCGGTTCCGGCTGCCCACGTCGGCGGACCTGCTCGCGGTGGCGGCCGACCCGGCGGTGGCGCTCGAACCGACGGCGCTCGAACCGGCGGCGCTCGACCCCGCGGCGGCGCGGGACGTGCTGCTGCGCCGGTGCGTGCTCGCCGTGGAGCACGACGGGCGGCCCGTGCACGACGGGCGATCGGCGCACGACGGGCGATCGGCGCACGACGGGCCGCCGGTGCCCGGGGTGGTGCCGGCCGAGGTGGTGCGTCTGGTGGCCGACGCCGCGGCCGAGGCGGACCCGGCGGCCGACGTGCGCGTGGTGATGCCGTGCGTGGAGTGCGGGCTGCGCACCACCGCGACCGTGGACGTCGTGGGCCACCTGTGGGCCGAGCTGGACAGCTGGGCGCGGTCGCTGCTGGACGACGTGCACGCGCTCGCCTCCGCCTACGGCTGGACGGAACCGGACGTGCTCGCGCTGAGCCCCGTCCGCCGCCGCCACTACCTGGGACTGGTGGGCCGTGGTTGACCACTTCGACCGCCTGCTGGCGCGTGCCGTGCCGGGGTTCCCGGCGGCGGGCCCGGTCGCGCGCCCCCGCCTGCCGCACGTGTTCGAGCACGTCGAGGTGGAGTCGGAGGTCGAGGTGGAGGTGTGGTCGCCCCCGTCGCTCCCCCGGTTCCCGACCGCCGGGCCGCCCGCTCCCGGCGTCCCCGGCCCGGCGGGTGCGCGCGGACCGGCCGGGCAGCCGGCACCGATCCCGCCGGTGGCCGTGCCCCGCGCGGTGCCGGTGCCCGGCGAGACCCGGGTCGAGGTGTCGGGCACCCGCGTCACCACCGAGCGCGCCACCCGGCACGAGGTGGTCCGGGAGACGGTGCTGGAGCAGCGGTCGGAGACGGTGGAGGTGACCGTGCGGCCCACCGCGCCACCGGTCGCCCGACGCGGACCCCGGCGGGCGGGCGCGGTCGTGCCGCCGCCCGCGGTCGAGCCCCGGCGGGCCCCCGCTCCCCCGCCGTTGGCGGCCCCGGAGCCCGTCGTGCGGGTGTCCATCGGCCGGGTCGAGGTCGTCGCGGCGGCCCCGGAACGCGCCCGCCCCGCCCGCCCCGCGCCCCGGCGGCCGGAACCGGTGCTGAGCCTGGAGCGCTACCTCACCCGCGAGGACGAGCACCGATGAGCAACTTCCTGGCTGTCGCCACCGTCACCAGGGCGCTTCAGGGCTTCCTGGCCCGCGCGGTCACCGCGGTGGAGGTCGGCGCGAACGTCTCGACCACCAAACCGCCCGCGGAACCCACGACGGACGCCCTGGTCACCGTCTTCTGCTACCAGGTCACGCCCAACGCCGCGCTGCGCAACCAGGACGCGGTCACCCGCGGCCCCGACGGCACGGTGCTCAAGCGCCCGCAGGCCGCGATCGACCTGCACTACCTGATCAGCTTCTTCGGCGACGAGGTCGAGCTGGTGCCGCAGCGGCTGCTCGGCGCGGTCGCCGCCGCGCTGCACGAGCAGCCGGTCCTGACCAGGGCCGACATCCAGGACGCGGTGGGCAGGCCGCCGCTGCTCGGCTCGGACCTGGGCGCGTCGCCGCAGCTCGTGCGGTTCACGCCCGCGCAGGTGGACCTCGACGACCTGTCCAAGCTCTGGTCCACGATGCTCCAGACGCCCTACGCGCTGTCCGTGCCGTACCTGGCGAGCGCCGTGCTGCTCGACGGGCTGTCGACGCCGTCGTCGGGCACACCGGTGCTGGACCGGCGGATCGCGGTCACCGCGTTCACCAGGCCCGTGCTCGACCGGGTCCTGTCGGTCGCGCCGGACGCCCCGGCGGGCACGCCGCCCGACGACGGCCCGGTCACCGCCGACCGGCACCTGGTGCTGCTCGGTGCGAACCTCGCCGGCCCCGGGGTGGGCGCGCTGGTGGGCGGGCTGGACGCGGAGGTCGTGCGGGTGCGCGACGACGCCGTGGTGCTCGCGCAGCCGCCGGACCTGCCCGCCGGGGTGTGGCCGGTGCAGCTGCGCCACGACGTGCGGGTCGGCGGGTCGACGCGCCCCTGGCTGGAGTCCAACGCGGTGCCGTACGTGCGCCGGCCGCGGGTGCTGGACGTGGCGCTGGTAGCGGGCACCGCGGTGCGGGTGGAGCTGGACCTCCCGGTGGCGCCCGAGCAGCGCGTCCTGCTGCTGCTGGACGAGCAGGCGCCCGCGGGCGGGCCGCGCGGACACCAGTTCACCGCGCCGTTCCCCGCGTCGCCGGGCACCGAGCAGACCGTGCCGGTGCGGGACGTCGCGGCGGGGACCTACCTCGTGCGGGTGCGGGTGGACGGCGCGGAGAGCCCGCTGATCCACTCCGGCGGCACGTTCACCGGACCGACCCTCGACGTCACCGGGTGAGTGCGGTGGGGGGCGGGTGGTCCGAGGACGGCGACCGGCACCGGTCCGCCCTCGTGGACGCGGTCGACGCCGTCCTGGCCGGTCGGGACGGGGCGGTCGGCGGAGACGTGGCGGTCGGCGCGGACGGGGTGGACAGCGAGGGCGGGGCGGTCGGCGCGGACGGGGGCGGGCTGAGCGCGCTGGAGGCGGTGTGCTCGTGCTTCGGGCTGAGCACGTTCGAGCGCCGGGTGCTGCTGCTGGCCGTCGCCGCCGAACTGCGCCCGGACGCGCCCGTGCCGACGTTCGCGCACGCCTTCGCCGCGTTCGACGACGCGCACTGGAGCGCGACGACGCCGGTCGCGCCGCTGCGGCGGTGGCGGCTGGTCGAACCGGACCCCGGTCCCGTGCTGACCGCCGCGCGGCTGCGCGTGGACGAACGGGTGCTGCACTTCCTGCTCGGCGTGCCCTACCTGGACGACCGGCTGCGCGGCCTGGTGTCGCGGGTGGACGTGCCCGACGACCTGCCCGGGTCGCACCGGGAGGCGGCCGGCGCCGTGGCGGGGTGGTGGGCCGAGGGGCCGCACGCGCACCTCGTCGGGGCCGACCGGCACACCCGGTGGGAGGTCGCCGCGAGCGCCGCCCGGTCGGCGGGCGTGGCGCTGCACGCGCTGTCGTCCGACGACGTGCCCTCGACGGCCGTCGAGCGCGAGGCGCTGTGCGCGCTGTGGGAGCGCGAGGCCCTGCTGCTGCCGTCGGCGCTGCTGGTCGAGGTGACCGGTCGGGAGCAGGCGGCGGCGCGGGCGTTCGTGGACGGGCTGGGCGTGCCGGTCGTGGTGTCGGCGGACGACCCGGTGCCGGCGGGCAGGCGACCGTGGCCCCGGGTCGTGCTGGACCGGCCCACGCAGGACGAGCAGCGCGCGCTGTGGCGGTCGGCGCTGGACGGTTCGGCGCTGGACGGTTCGGCGCTGAATGGTTCGGCGTCGAACGGCGGTGGGGCGGGGGTGCCCGAGGAGCGGTTGCGCGACCTGGTGGCGCAGTTCTCGCTGCCCGCGCACGTCATCCGGTCGGCCGGGACGGCGGTGCGGCGCGCCTCCGGGGACCCGGCCGAGCTGGCCTGGCGCGCGGGCCTGGACCAGGCGCGGTTGGCGCTGGACGAGCTGGGGCAGCGCATCGAGCCGCGTGCGGTGACCGCGGACCTGGTGCTGCCCGAGGCGCAGCGGGCGGTCCTGCGCGAGGTCCTCGCGCACGTCCGGCAGCGGTCCACCGTGTACCAGCGGTGGGGTTTCGAGCAGGTGCTGCGGCGCGGTCTGGGCGTGACGGCGCTGTTCGCGGGCGGCAGCGGCACCGGCAAGACGCTGGCCGCCGAGGTGCTCGCGGGCGAACTGGGGCTGGACCTGTTCGTCATCGACCTGTCCCAGGTGATCAGCAAGTACATCGGCGAGACCGAGAAGAACCTGCGGCGGGTGTTCGACGCGGCCGAGGGCGGCGGCGCGCTGCTGCTGTTCGACGAGGCCGACGCGCTGTTCGGCAAGCGCAGCGAGATCAAGGACAGCCACGACCGGTACGCCAACATCGAGGTCAGCTACCTGCTGATGCGCATGGAGTCCTACCGGGGCCTGGCGATCCTGACCACGAACATGAAGAAGGCGCTCGACACGGCGTTCCTGCGGCGCATCCGGTTCGTGGTGGACTTCCCGTTCCCCGGGCAGCACGAGCGCGCGGAGATCTGGCGGCGGGTGATCCCGGCCGACACCCCGACCGCGGGCGTGGACGCGCGCCGGCTGGCGCAGCTCACCGTGGCGGGCGGCAGCATCCGCAACATCGCGCTGTCGGCGGCGTTCCTGGCGGCGGAGCAGGACGTCCCGCTGGGGATGCGGCACGTGCTGGCGGCGGCGCGCACCGAGTACCTCAAGCTGGACCGCTCGCTCACCTCGGCGGAGGTGGCCGGGTGGGTGTGACGGTGGAGATCGACGAGCTGGTGGTGACCGGTTTCGGCCGGGTGGACGCCGACGTGCTGGTCGAGTCGTTCCGGCGGGAGCTGACCCGGTTGCTGCTGCGCGCCCCCGTCGACGTCCCGGTGGACGCGGATGTGGTGGCGGGCGTGCCCGCGGTGCCCCGGACGTCGTCCGCGCGGGTGCTGGGCGTGGCCCTGGCGCGGTCGGTGCACAGCGGGTTGGGCGGGGGCGCGCCGTGACGCGGGCGGTGGCGCGCACGCCGGGTGAAGCGGGCAAGGGCAAGGACCGGTCGTCGGCCCCGGTCCGGCCGCTGCGCGAGCTGCGCGAGGTGCTGGCGTCACCGGGGCACCCGATCGACCTCGGTCTGCGGCGCGAGCTGGAGACCCGGTTGGGGCACGACTTCAGCGCGGTGCGCGTGCACCACGACCGGGACGCGGCGGCCGTGACCGACCTGCTGGGCGCGGACGCGGTGACCGTGGGCCGGGACATCTTCTTCGGGCACGGCATGTTCCGCCCGGAGACCCCCGACGGCCGGCGGCTGCTGGTGCACGAGCTCCTGCACACCGCGCAGGCCCCGTACCCGTCTGGGGCGGTGGCGCAGGGACGTGACGCGGGCGCGGTGTCGCTGCCCACCGAACCGCTGGAGGTCGAGGCCGAGCGGGTGGCGCGGTCGGACGAGGTGTCCCCCTCGCCGGTCCCACGCGGCGCGCAGGGTGCGGCGTGGATGCGGTACGCCACCGTGGACGCCGACCGGATGCGCACCGAGCGGCTCGACCCGGCGACGTTGGTGGACCGGTTGGTCGCGGGCGTGCTGCGCAGCCTGCGCGGCGACCCGGCCGACGCGTCGCGGCGGGTGCGGGCGCAGTTGGCGCGGTTCACGCCGGAGCTGCGCGTGGAGGTGCTGACCCGGCTGGAACGGCGGTTGCCGTCGTCGGACTACGCGCGGGTGCTGGCGCTGGTGGAGGAGGCGGGCACCACGCCGGGTCCGGTGGAGACGCCGAACGTGCCGGAACCCGTGCCGGAGCCCGAACCCGAACCCGTTCCCGAGCCCGAGCCGGGTGTGGAGCCGGAACCCGAACCGGGCGTCGAGCCCGAGCCGGAGGAGGAACCCCGGCCCGGGGAGCCCGAACCGGAACCCGTCCCGGAGCCCGAGGAGGAGAAGGAAGCCGAGGAGGAGAAGCCCGCCGAAGAACCCCCTGTCGAGGCCCCGGTCCCGGTCCCGGTTGAGGAGGCACCGGCCGGGGAAGCGCCCGCCGAGGAGGTCGCAGCCGCGCACCAGCCCGGCGCACCGGGCGCACAACAGCCTGCCGGCCAGGGGCCACCCGCCGGCGCGACACCCGCGCCCGAGGGCGCGCCCGCCGCGACCCAACCCGGTGAAGCGGCCCCGGAACGCGTGGAGGAAGCCGCGCAGGCCCCGGACAGCCCGCTCGTGCAGCACGGCCTGCTGGAACGTCCCGGGCAGGACGAGCGGGTGGAGGAGCAGGAAAAACCGATCGGCCTCGACCCGGCGGCGGACACCGAGGTGCCGGTACCGGAGCCCGAGGAGCCCAAGGCCGAGGACGAACCCCCGGAACCGCCGGCCCTCAAACCCGAGGACCACCTGCCCGCCACCGACCTGGACGTGTCCACCGTCCCCACCGCCGACCGCATCACCCTGCCCCCGAGCGGGTCGCCGCCACCGCAGCAGGCCCCGACCTTCCCCAGCCCGCCGCCGACCAAGGCCGAGCAGGCGGAGGAGCAGGACCCACCGGAACGAGCCGAAGCCGAACCGACCCCTGAAGCGACCCCCGAAGCGCCTCCCCCGCCGGTCACCGAGGAAGAACCGCCCGCCGAGCAACCGCTGGACGCCGAGGTAGGCCCGGAACCCGCTGCCGAACCGGTCACCGCCGCACCGGAACCCCTGGGCCCGATGGGCGCGGACAACGGCCGGGCGGAGGTCGCCGAACCTGGTGGCGCGGCGACCTCGGTCGACCCTGCGGCCCCCGAGCCCACCGCGTTCGCGGGCGACCCCGGTCCCGCCGCCGGTCCCGAACCCGCGGGCGGGGCTGGTCCGGCTCCGGACCTGGCGGGCGGTCCCGGTCCCGGTGGCGGCGCGGGTCCGGGTCTCGGTGGTGGGGTCGACACGCCGGGCGCAGCGGACGTGGACGCGGGTCCGGCTCCCGAGGCGTCACTGGAACCCGGCGGTGGCGGCTGCGACGGCGGCCCCGCCCCGGCCGAGCCCGAAGCCGCGGGAGCCGGCGGCGGCTGTGGTGGGGGTGGCGGTGGCGGTGGCGGTGGCGCAGCGGCTCCCGCGCCCGCCGAACAGCGGCAGGCACCCCTGCCGGACGTGTCCGGCCAGCCGCCGGAGGGGGCGCTGGCCACGGTGGCGACCCTGCCGCCGGACACGATGCAGACCTCGTTGTCCCAGGTGGACGCGGCGGCGTCGAACGACGTCGCGAAGGAGCAGCAGGCGTTGCAGGCCGCTCCCCCGACGACCACCCGCCCGTCCGGCGCCCCGCAGGTCCTGACCGGCCCGCCCGAGGCCGCGCCGCCCGGCGACCCGGTGCAGGTGGAGCTGACCAAGGCCAAGGAGACCCAGGCCGCGGAGGAGCAGCGCCAGGCCGAGGCCAAGCGCGTCGAGGGCGGGAACCAGGCGCAGCAGGTCCCCCGGCCGCACGTGGCGGGCAACGCCGAGGGGCAGATGTCCGAGCAGGAGGTCCGGGACGTCCAGGACGCGGTGGACAACGTCCCGACCACCGATCCGGCGCTGAACACCACCGTCGGGCCGGCCCCGAAGGTCGAGCTGACCGGCGAGCACGACCCGGCGCGCACCGACGAGCAGACGACCGAACTGCGGAACGCCTCCACCACCCTGCACACGGCGGGTCGCGAGGAGTCGGCCAAGCCGATGGGCGAGGACCAGGTCTTCCCCAACGCGCCGCCGGAGACGCTGACCGCCCAGGTGCCCTCGGCGGAGGGCGGCGGGGGTGGCGGCCCGGTCCAGGCGGGTGGTGCCGACCAGGGCGTCGCTGTCGTCGCACAGCAGGAGCGGGGAGCCGAGATCCAGGCGGGCGTGGCGCGGGGCCAGGCCCAGATGGGTACCGAACGGCAGACCAGGCAGCAGGGCGAGGCCCAGGCGAAGGCGGACCACGAGGCGCAGGTCGCGCAGCAGGTCCAGGAGAACAGCGCCGCGCAGGCCGACGAGCGCGGCAAGGTCGCCGCGGACGTGCAGGCGCAGCGCGAGGGGTGGCGGGCCGAGCAGGACGCCAAGGTCGAGGAGAGCAACAGCGAGGCCACCGAGGAGCACGAGGCGTCGCGGACCGGCATCCACGAGGAGAAGGAGGACACCGACAAGGAGGCCGAGCAGCGTCAAGAGGACGACAACGACAAGATCCAGCACGAGCGCGAACAGGCCGAGGAGAAGGCGCGCAAGGAGAAGGAGGCCAAGCAGAGGGAGTCGGAGGGTGGCGGCTTCTTCAGCTGGATCGCCTCCAAGGTCAAGAGCTTCTTCGAGGGCCTGCTCAACGCGATCACCGCGATCTTCGACGCCGCGGTCGCACTGGTCAACGGCATCATCAAGACCTTCGCCTCGATCGTCACCGGCCTGATCGACGCCGCCCGCAACGCGATCATCGGTTTGATCAACGCGCTGGCGACCGTGCTGCTCAAGCTCTGCGACGTCCTGGCGCTGTTCTTCCCCGAGCTGGCCGCGCGAATGCGCAAGGGCATCGAGGCCGCGCGCGACGCGGCCGTAGCCGCCGTGAACAAGCTGGCGGACGCCCTGAAGGCGGGCGTTGAGTTCCTGCTGAACAAGCTGGCCGAGGCGTTGACCGGCTTGCTGCGCCTGCTGGAGAAGGGCCTCAAGGCGGCGGTCGAGGTGGTGCGCAGCGCGGTCAACGCCGCGATCGAGTTCGCCAAGGCCGCGATCCAGATGCTCGGCGAGTTCGCCGCGATCATCGCCGACATCGCCTCGATGGGCGTGGGCGCGTGGCTGGGCAAACTCGGTGCGGCGGCGGTCGAGGGAATTCGCAACCACCTGTGGGACGCCATCAAGGTGGCCGTGCGGCAGTGGTTCAACGAGAAGGTCCAGGCGATCGTCGGGCTGGGCAAGACCGTGATCGACGTCCTGGTCAAGGGCTGCATCAACATGGCCAAGATCGGCAAGATGGTGTGGGACGCGATCATCGCGGCGCTGCCCGTGATGATCGTGATGGTCGTGGTCGAGCGGCTGGTGTCCCTGATCGTCCCCGCCGCCGGTGCGGTGCTGGCCGTGGTCCAGGGCCTGATGGCGGCGTGGGGGACGATCAGCAAGATCATCGCCGCGGTCGGGGCTTTCATCGCCTTCGTGAAGGCGGTCAAGGCCGGCCCCGCCGCCTGCCTGTTCGCGGCGGCCGTGGCAGCCGGTGTGGTGGCGTTGCTGGAGTTCATCACGAACTTCCTGATGGCCAAGCTGGCCGGTGCGGCCAAGGGCGTGGGCAACGCTTTGAAGGGGATGGCCAAGAAGATCATGGCCGGCCTGAAGCGGGCTGGGAAGGGCACGCGCAAGGCCGCCGGTCGTGCGGTCAACGCGGCTCGTCGCGGGGCGCAACGCGCGGGTGCCGCCCTCCGCCGCCCTCCGGGTCGCCCGCGCCCCGGACGTCCCGTCGCCCGTCCCACGCGCTCCGGCGCGCCCGGTCGCCGCCCTGAGCGCCCCGGCCGTCCTGGTCGTCCAGCTCGTCCTGAGGCCGGTTCGTCCCGGAGTCGAGCGAACCAGGCGAAGAGGGCCGTGGCGAACGGGGTCAAGCGGGTCGCCACGACGCTGAAGAAGGTCGGGAAGAAGGTCGCGAACAGCAAGATCGGCAAGTCGCTCATGAATACTGCGAAGAAGCTGAGGGACAAGTACCGGAACTTCCGCGACCGCATGAAGGCCAAGGCCAAGCAGCGGCAGGACGCCAAGCAGAAGCGCGACGAACAGAAGAACTCCCCACAAGCGAAGCAACGCCGCCTGGACCTCATCGTCGCGAAGATCAGGCCCAGGATCGATTCCATGCTGCGACGAGGGATGCGCAATGGAACACTCCGCACTGTTCTGACTTCGTTCCGGGCCTGGTACCGACTAAATGAACTGTCCACCACCGGCAATGAGAACTTCAGAATTCGGGCACGTTTAAACCCTACCGAAGTTTTCTCGAACGGCGCCACAGTCGACCGGGATCGGCTTCTGCTCTTCCTCCGCAGAGTCGGCCGCGAAGTGGTCTACTCGCGCACCTCGGCCACCGGAGCTGCCACCGGCATAACCAGGACGACCGAGCTGCGCGGAGTCGACCCCAAGCCGCGAACCGTCCTCAAGGTCGAGGAAGGCGTCGGGTTCGGAGCGATCCAGCGGTACTCACGCGGCATGCCAGCCGAGTACACGTTCGTCCACGAGGACATCGACTTGAAGCGCAGCCGGGGGGACCCCATCACGGTCACCCGCTACCAGGGTTTTTTCAAAGCCCTGATGAGCCGCTTCCAGCGAATAAGAAACAAGGTCGTGCGGGTCAACTTTCCCGCAGCGTCGAAGACCAGCAAGAGCGGGTCAGCCGCCATCCCCACTTCGGGCACGAACACCAAGCACAAGGAGAGCTACCTGAAGATCATCAGCAACCTGCGTGAGCTGGGCGTTGGCAGAACCATAACCTCCCAGATAGCCGAGCTTTTGAAGGGTGGTCGCAGCCATGGACCGGACATGCAGTTGGCGGCGGAACTTGCCGACATCTTCAGCGATGTCGAAGGGATGCGCAGCATATCTGCGACGACGACAAGCGCCCTGATGATCGAGACGGCGATGCGCGGCGACTTGAGCCAGGAGCTGCCCAAGTTTCAGATGACGCCGGTCGGCGCCCAGGCTGCGGCAACCGAACTCGACGACTATCTCAACCACGGCAGACTTTCAGGCATGCAGGAAAGCCAACTCAGCAACCCCGCCAAAGAAATGATGAAGGCGGAGATGGCAATCGTCGAAGCGTGGATAAAAACTCTGGACATCAAGGTCGACCGGTCTTCGAAGAAGTCGACAGAGGACCAACTGTACGACCAGATACGAAAAAGGGTGCACGCCATGTACGGCACCGCCCCCAAGGAAGTCAAGATGTTCCAGCTCTGGCAAGACGCGAAACGCCGAGGGATAGACTGGCAGACCTTCGTGCGCATGTACCAAGCCAGAGGAGAGTCGACCCCGTGATCGAAAAACGACATCGAGCCCGTTCGCTCGTCCTGCGCACCGATCCGTCGACCGCCGAAGCGGAAGTCGAACGATTCGCGGACGCGCTGGGGTGGCCCTGCCGCGGGGAAATCCCGGCAGATCCCCGCCAAGGCATCCCATATGAGGTCCAGTGGTCGGCCGGCCCCGCCCTGACCCTCCATTTCCTGATCGACGACCTGTCCAATACCCCCGCCGTGACGGTCAGCGGTGACGACCCGCAAGCCGTAGACGCCGCCGCACAATTGACCGCGAAGCACCTCAACACCTTCTCGACCGACGAACTGCTTGAGTCCGCCCGCAGAACGCGTCGCGCAGCCGATAAAGCACGGGCGCTCGTCCAAGCCGGGATAGGAGCTTCCGAGAACTTCAACCAACCTCTCTTCAACGAGATCAGGGACAACTTGGCCAACAAGGATACGCGCCTGCGGGAAGCAGCTATATGGGCTATGTCGTACGTACCTTTCCCCCAGTATCGAGAATTGCTACAGACAACAGCGCAGGAAGATCCGGACCGACGTCTGCGCGATATTGCACGTAATGTTCTCGCAGCATTCGACCGGGGTGGTGTTCCTGGCTCATGACCCGCTACCTCGACATACCCAAACCGGTGCGCGCAGGCATCGTCATCGACCCCGACCAGGGCACGCGCCGCGTCATCGTGATGCAGTTCAACCCCGACACGCTCGAACGCAGCCTCGCGCCCCAGGCCTCCGGGGCCGAGCAGGGTGACCGGACCGAAGCCCTGCGCCTCAAGGGCCCGGCCATCGAGAGTTGGCGGTTCACGGCCGAGATCGACGCCTCCGACCAGCCCGACCTGCCCGGCGAGTTCGGCATCCACCCGCAGCTCGCCACGCTCGAGATGCTCGTCCACCCGACCACCACCCAGATCACCACCAACCTCCGGCTCGCGAGCCTGGGCACGTTGGAGATCACGCCCGTCGAGATGCCCCTCACCCTGTTCGTCTGGGGCGCCAAGCGGGTCATGCCCGTCCGCCTGACCGAGCTGACCATCACCGAGGAAGCCTTCGACGCCGCCCTCAACCCCTACCGGGCGACGGTGAGCATCGGGTTGCGGGTCCTCTCGGTCAACGACCTGCCGGCCGGGCACCGGGGCGCGGACCTCTACCTGGCCTACCTGTCGCAGAAGGAGCGGTTCGCCGGGGCCTCGACACCGGGACGGCTCGAAACGCTGGGGCTCCGGAGCATCTAGGAACGGGAGACGACCATGACCAACCCCGCGGACGCGATGGCCGCCGCCGTTCCTTCGCCCACGTCGTACCCGCGCGGCAGTCGGTACCACGGGGTGCCCGCGGCCGTGCACGTCATGCCGGACGGGGAGGCCGTTCCCCACCTGACCCGCAGGCTGCTCCCGCCGGACGCCGGCACGGCGGTCAGCGAGCACGAGGTGACCGCCGGCGACCGCGTCGACCTGCTCGCCCACCGCTACTACGGGGACGCCCAGGCCTGGTGGCGGATCGCGGACGCCAACCCGGTGGTCGACCCGGACGACCTGACCGAGCCCGGACGACTGCTCAGGATCACGATGCCCAATGCCTGACCTCGCCCCCGTCCACCTGACCCTGCTGATGGGCCCGCGCATCCCGGTGCCCGTGCCGCGGGAGGTCACCGACGCGCTGCTGTCCGCGCAGGTGACCGTCTCGGCGGGCCAGCGCAGCGGGTTCCAGCTGGCGTTCGACCTGTCGAAGATGGGCGTCCTGCGCAACGCGCTGCTGCCCGCCGGGTTCTTCGACCCGGAGACGCGGGTGATCCTCGTGGTCACCGTGCGCGGCGTGCCGAACGTGATCATGGACGGGGTGTGCATCCGACAGGAGGTGGGCATCAGCAACGAGCCCGGCCAGTCGACGCTGACGGTCACCGGCGAGGACCTGACCGTGCTGATGGACCTCCAGGAGAGGGAGAACCGGCAGTTCCCGGCCACCTCCCCCGCCGCGCGCGCGGCCGTGGTCATCGGGGAGTACGCGACCCACGGGATCGTGCCGGTGGTGGTGCCGGAGATCTTCCCGCAGGTGAAGGCGCCGACCGAGCAGGTGCCGTCGCAGAAGGGCACGGACCTCGCCTACCTCGACGAGATCGCCAAGGCCAACGGGTACGTCTTCTACCTCGACCCGGGTCCGGTGCCGGGCGTCAGCCGGGCCTACTGGGGGCCGGAGGTGCGGCTGGGGGTGCCGCAGCCCGCGCTGACCGTGAACTCCGACGCGTCGTCCACGGTGGACCAGTTGACGTTCAGCTTCGACGGCACCGCCCGGGAGCAGCCCGAGGTGAGCGTGCACATCCCCACCACGAAGATCTCCCTGCCGCTGCCGGTCCCGGAGGTGAGCGTGCTGCGCCCGCGCATGGCGCTCAAACCCGCGCCCGCGCTGAAGAAGACCGTCATCAAGGACACCGCGAAGAAGGACGCGCCGCAGGCGTTGGCGGAGGCGCTGGCCAAGGCCGCCGAGTCGGCCGACGCGGTGTCCGGGTCCGGGCAGCTGGACGTCGTGCGCTACGGGCACGTGCTGCGGGCGCGCGAGCTGGTCGGCGTGCGCGGCGCGGGCATCGCCTACGACGGCCTCTACTACGTCAAGAGCGTCACGCACAACCTCCAGCGCGGCAGCTACACGCAGAACTTCACCCTGGCCCGGGAAGGGCTGATCTCGCTGACCCCGCTGGTGCGGCCGTGAAGGGGAGCAGATGACCGAACCGACCAGGTACCTCGGCAAGTACCGCGGCACCGTGTCCAACAACGTGGACCCGGAGCGCCGGGGACGCATCCAGGCGCTGGTGCCGGACGTGTACGGCACGTCGCCGTCGACCTTCGCGCTGCCGTGCCTGCCGGTCGCCGGGCCGCGGATGGGCCACTACGCCGTGCCGCCGGTCGGCGCCGGGGTGTGGGTCGAGTTCGAGCAGGGCGACAAGGACTTCCCGATCTGGACGGGCTGCTGGTACGGCAGCGCGGCCGAACTCCCGGCGGCGGCCAACACGGGGCTGCCGACCTCGCCCAACACGGTCCTGCAGACCACGGGGCAGCACTCGATCGTGCTGTCCGACGTGCCCGGTGTCGGCATCACGCTGAGGACCGCGGGCGGGGCGACGATCACCGTCAACGACGGCGGGATCGTCATCAGCAACGGCCAGGGCGCGTCCATCTCGCTCGTCGGGCCGACCGTCTCCATCAACCAGGGAGCACTCGCCGTCACCTGAAGGGGGAACGATGTCGGGAAACCTGTTGCACGTCAACGCGACCGTGACGTGCCCGCACGGCGGGCAGGCCACGCTGCTGCCCGCGCGCTCGCGGGTGCTGGTCGGCGGTCAGCCGGTGGCCACGCTCGCCGACGTGCACACCGTCGTGGGGTGTTCGTTCACCCCGGGCAAACCCCAGCCCTGCACCGCGGTCCGGTGGGTCGCCCCGTCGGGGCGGATCACCCTGGACGGGCAGCCCGCGATCCTCCAGGGCTCGGTCGGGCTGTGCCAGAGCGCCGAGCAGGTCCCTCAGGGACCGCCCAACGTCGTCGTGGTCCAGCAGCGGGCGGTGGGCCGGTGAACCGCACCGACATCGCCTTCCCGTTCCGGGTGGACGGGCGCGGGCGCACCGCGGACCGGGGCTACGACGAGCACGTCCGCGACATGGTCGAGCAGCTGCTGTTCACCAGTCCCGGGGAGCGGGTGATGCTGCCGGACTTCGGCTGCGGCCTGCTCGACCTGGTCTTCGCGCCCAACAGCCCGGAGTTCGCCGCCGCGCTGCGGGTGTCGGTGCAGGCCGGGTTGCAGCGCTGGCTCGGCGACGTGATCGACGTCGAGTCGCTGGAGGTGGTCAGCGAGGACAGCACGCTGCGCGTGGACCTCGTCTACGTCGTCCGCCCCACCGGCACGCGGCGCGCCGACACGTTCGAGAGGGGGGCCGCGTGATGACCGGCAGCACCGGTGGCAGGCGGGAGCGGGTGCGCGCCCGGCACCGCAACGGCGTGGACGCCGTGGAGGTCTCCGACGACGGGCGCACCCTCACCGTCACGTTCATCGGCCGGGCCCCGCGCGGGCTGGGCGCGGAGAACATCCGCGTCGACGGCGGGCGGCGGGTCCGCGGCATCGTCGCGACCTCGGTCGAGCTGGTGGACGAGGAGGACCCGGAGCTGGACGACCGGCTGCTGGTCGGCGTCGACCGGGTCGGCGACAGCTCGACCTACCGGCTGTCGGTGGTGGAGCCGGACGAGCACGGGTTCCCCGGCACCACCCCGTACCGCCGCTTCGACCCGCGCTACGCGGGCGCCGACTTCGACTTCCGGCGGATGTGCCCGACCGACCAGGACTGCGCGCCGGACCCCGCGCCGCCCCCGCGGGCCGGTGCGCGCCCGGTCATCGACTACACGGCGCGGGACTACGCGTCGCTGCGCGGGCTGCTGCTGGCCCGGATGGCGCTGACCGTGCCGCGCTGGGTCGAGCGGCACGCCCCGGACCTCGGGGTGACCGCCGTGGAGCTGCTGGCGTACGTCGGCGACCGGTTGTCGTACCAGCAGGACGCGATCGCGACCGAGGCGTACCTGGACACCGCGCGCCGCCGCACGTCGGTCCGCCGGCACACCCGGCTGGTGGACTACGCGATGCACGACGGGTGCAACGCCCGCACGTTCGTGGTGCTGGAGGCGTGCCGCGAGGCGGTGCTGACCGCGGGCGACTTCCGCTTCCTGGCGCTGGACCTGAGCGACGTGGACCCGTTGCACCGCCCGGAGCTCGGCACGGTGGTCGGCGAGGACGTCGTCACCGACCTGCCGCCGGGCGCGGTGTGGGAGCTGTTCGAGCCGGTCGACCCCGGTGACCTGCGGCTGTGGCCGGCGCACGACGAGATCCGCTTCTGGACGTGGGGCGAGGAGGAGTGCGCGCTGCCCGCCGGGACGACCGGGGCGACGCTGCGCGACGAGTGGGTCGACCACGACCACGACCGCGAGGGAGACCGCGACGACGACCGCGACGGAGACGGGGAGAGGACCGGCGGGCACCGGCCGAGGGGGCGTGCGCTGCGCCTGCGGCCGGGTGACGTGCTGGTCCTGGAGGAGGTGCTGGGCCCGGACAGCGGCGCGCCCGCCGACGCCGACCCGGCGCACCGGCAGGCGGTGCGGCTGGTCACCGCGACCCCCGACGTGGACGAGCTCTACGACCAGCCGGTGGTCCACGTGACCTGGGACGTCGAGGACGCGACGACCTTCGCGGTGCGCCTGTCCTCGCGCGGCGGCCAGGACTGCTGCCCGATCCCGGACGTGAGCGTGGCGCGCGGCAACGCGGTGCTGGTGGACCACGGCCGGCGACTCGACGCCTGCGGCGGCCCGGTGGAGGAGTTCACCGTGCCGCCCGCGCCGGTGGTGCCGCCGACGTGCGAGCGGCCCGCGTGCGGCTGCGGCGGTGACGACCCGGCGGACCCGGTGGTGTCGCTGCTGCACGGCCTGATCGACCGGACCGCCGCCCGGGACCCGCTGACGCCGGACCAGGTGCGCGGGCTGTCGGACGTGCTGGGCGTGGCCGCGACCGACCGGGCGGGCATCGCGCTGGACCTGGACGGCGAGCGCGAGGTGGTCGTGCCCGGTACCGCCGAGGAGCAGCACCACGCCGTGCGCACGCTGTTGGCGCAGGTCGTGTACCCGGTGGTGCGGCGGCGGTTCCGGCCGGTGCTGGGCGAGGCCCCGGTGACGCAGCGGGTGCCCTTCCCGGCACCGGAGCGCGTCGCCGCGGGCCAGGCCGCGCTGCTCGCCGCGATCCCGGGACGGGTGCGGCGGTGGCTGCGGGAGCTGTGGCGGCGGGCGGCGACCGGTCAGCGGCTGACCGGTGGGCAGGTCAACGCGCTCACCGTGCTGTTCGGGCAGCGGACGCTGGCGGCGCTGCGCCTCGGCGAGCGGCCCGCGCGGGCGTTGCGCGAGCTGCTGGGCCGGTGGGACGACCTGCTGGCCGCCAAGCTGCGCCGGCTGGACGTGCTGCGGACCCGCGCGCTCGCGGGCGGGGTGCTGGACGCCGGGGTCGCCTGGGAGCTGCGGCAGAGCTGGGGCGAGGAGCACGTCGCGGGCCTGTCGCCGGACGACCCGGTGCTGCGCGGCTCGGCCGGGTCGGCGCTGACCGCGGACCCGCGCGCCGCGCTGCCCGCCGTGGTGCTGCGCGAGCACGCCGAGGACGGGGCCGAGCACGACAGGACCGAGCACGACAGGACCGGACACGACAGGGCGGAGCACGACGCGCCGGTGTGGACGCCCGTGCGGGACCTGCTCTCCAGCGGACCCCGCGACCGGCACTTCGTCGGCGAGGTGGAGGAGTCCGGGCGGCTGGTCCTGCGGTTCGGCGACGGCAGGCACGGCGCCGAACCGCGACCGGGGACGCGGTTGCGGGCGTCCTACCGGGTCGGCAACGGGACCGCCGGCAACGTCGGCGCCGAGGCGGTCAACCACCTGGTGCTGTGCTGCGGCGACCAGGGCGACGCGGTGGACCGGGTGCGCAACCCGCTGGCCGCGGTGAGCGGCGTGGAACCGGAGACGCTCGACGAGGTCAGGCAGCTCGCGCCACTGGCCCTGCGCCGGGAGCTGCTGCGCGCGGTCACGCCGGGCGACTACGCGGCGCTGGCGGCGCGCGTGCCGGGCGTGCGGCGGGCCGCCGCGCGGGGCAGGTGGACCGGCTCGGGCCGGGAGGTCCAGGTCGCCGTGGACCCGGTCGGCCGGGCCGAGGCGGACGCCGCGCTGATCGGGACCGTGGAACGGGTCCTGGCGCGGGTGCGGCGGATCGGGCACCGGGTGACCGTCGGGCCCGCCGTGCTGGTGCCGCTGGAGGTGGAGCTGGTGGTGTGCGCGGCCGAGGGCCACCAGCGCGGGCACGTGCTGGTGGCGCTGCGGGCCGCGCTGGGCGGTCGCGGGTTCTTCCACCCGGACGCGCTGACGTTCGGCGAGCCGGTGCGGGTGAGCGCGCTGGTCGCCGCGGCGGCGGCCGTGCCCGGCGTGGTGAGCGCGCGGGTGTCGGTGCTGCGCCGGCTGTTCGGCCGCGACGCCGGCGTGCCGGACAGCGGTGTGCTGCGGCTGGGACCGCTGGAGGTGGCCCAGCTGGACGACGACCCCGACCGCCCGGAGAACGGCCGGTTGACCATCGTGCTGGGAGGTGGGCGGTGAGCGGTTGCGGTTGCGGTGACTGCCGGGCGGCTGCGGTCGCGCGGACCCCGCTGGAGGTCTACACCCCACCCGGCCACGCCGCGCTGACGCGCCGGGTCGGCACGCACGCCGAGTTCCTCGCGACGGCGCTGGCCCGGCTGGCGAGCCCGGCCTACCCGGCGCTGAACGCGCTGACCGTGCGCTCGACCGACGACCCGGCGATCGGGCTGCTGGACGCCTCGGCGGTGCTGAACGACCTGCTGACCTTCTACACCGAGCGGATCGCCGGCGAGGGCTACCTGCGGACCGCCACCGAGCAGCGCTCGCTGGCGCTGCTGGGCCGGCTCGTGGGGCACCTGCCGCGGCCCGGCGTCGCGGCGGGCACCTACCTGGCCTACGCGGTGGACGCCGACCCCACGCCGGGCCGGGACGCGGAGGCGCACGTCCCGCGCGGGTCGCGGGCCCAGAGCGTGCCCGGTCCCGGTGAGGAGCCGCAGGCGTTCGAGGGCGTGGAGGACCTGGTGGCCCGCCACTCCTGGAACGACCTGCGGGTGCGCACGCGCAGGCCGTACCAGCTGACCAGGCAGGACCTGGCGCGGCGGCGGGTGGTGCGGGTCGCGGGCGTGACGACCAACGTCAAGCCGGGCGACCGGCTGCTCTGGGTGTTCGGCAGCGAGGCGGGCCGGCAGGAGCTGGAGGTGGTGGCCGACGTGGTGGTGGACCGCGAGTCCGACACCACCGCCATCGGCAAGCCCGCGCTGGTGCTGGAGGACCTGCGCACGCTGCGCGGCGCCCTCCAGGCGTACCTGGACGAGCTGTTCGCCGAGCCCGACGAGGTGATGCGGCGCAGCGTCATCCTCCGGCGCTTCGTGGACGGGGTGCTCCGGCCGCTGCGCGAGGACCTCGGCCGCGACCCGGACGACCCCGGCGAGCTGCCGACCCCCACCGACTACGCGGAACGCCTGGCCGCGGACCTGGCGCGGCTGGACGAGGCACGCGCCGTGGCCGAGCACTACGCGCACGTGCACGCCTGGCTGGGCGAGCGGCGGGCCGCGCTCGTGGAGCAGCACGACAAGGCGCGCGGCCTGGAACCGCCGCAGCCGGAGGAACCCGGCCTGCACGAGGCGCTCGGCCTGGGCAGGCCGCGCAGGGCCACCGGGGAGCACGGGCCGACCGGGGAGCACGGCTCGGGCGCGCCGCCGCCCGACCGGGAGCCCGGGTCGGCGCTGCTGGGCCTGGGCGCGCTGCTGGGCGCCCTGCGCACCCCGCCCTCCCGTTCACCGGACAACGCGGGCCGGCTGCGCCGCGACGTCCGCGAGCTGTACGCGTCCGGGTCCGACCTGGCCGCGCGCCTGCTGACCGCGCTGGACCGGCGGCTCGCCGACGCGCTCTACCCGGCGTGGCGGCAGGTCGACCTGAGCGCGCCGCGGGCGCTGCGCGAGCTGCTGGCCATGCGGCAGGTGGCCACGCCGTTCGCCGCCACCGCCCCGCTGAACCCGAACCCGCCGGCGGGCTCCCCCGCCAGACCGGCCGAGTGGGAGCTGGACGCGACGCAGCGGTTCACGGTCACCGCGTTCTACGACGCCGCCGAGCAGCCGGACCCCGACCCGGACCCCGACCCGGGACCGGCGGCCGACCCCGTCCCCCGGGACACGCCGACGTCGGCCGAGCTGGTCTTCGAGCTGGACGCCAACGCCTGGCGCGACGTCGTCGACGACCTGACCACCGACGGCGAGCGGGACTTCGGGCCGGGACGCGTGGCGCACGCCGTCGGCGCCGACGGCGCGGTGACCCTGCGGACCGAGGCGCACCTGCCCGAGCACCGGATCACGCTGTCCAAGGTGGACGCGGCCGACCGGGTCGCGGTCACGATCCCGGACCTGCTCGCCGAACCGGTCCGGCTGGCCCCCGACGACGAGCAGCGGCGGCAGCGGCGGGACCCGCGCACCGAGCGGCTGATCGAGGTCACGCTCACCCGCAAGCCCGCGTCCGCCGACCGGCCGCTGCCCGCGGTGTCGGTCACCATCGCCGGCAAGGCGCCCGTCCCGGCCACCGTGCTCACCCTGGACGCGGTGTACGACGGCGTGGGCGTCGGCGGCTGGGTGGTGGTGGAGCGACCGCGCAAGACGGGTGCCACGCCCGGCGCACCCGGCCTGGCCCTGGTCACCGCCCGGGTCACCGGTGTGCGCACGATCGCCAAGCAGGGTTTCGGCATCAGCGGCAAGGTGACCGAGCTGGTGCTGGACCGCCCGTGGCTCGACGCGCGCGACACCCGGCTGTCCGACGTCCGCGACACCACCGTGTACCTGCGCGGTGAGCCCCTGACCCTGGCGGAGGACCCGATCACGGACGACGTGGGCGGTGCCGTCGTCGAGCTGGCCGACCTGCACGAGGGGCTGGCGCCGGGCCGCCGGCTGGTGGTCACCGGCGAGCGCACCGACATCCCGGGCAGGCCGACCGGCGTCCCCGGCACCGAGCTGGCCATGATCGCGGCCGTCACGCAGGACCACGACGAGGCGGTGCCCGGCGACCGCGTGCACACCACCCTCACCCTGGCCGTGCCGCTGGCGTACACCTACCGGCGGGAGACTGTGCGGATCAACGCCAACGTGGTGCGCGCGACGCACGGCGCGAGCCGGGACGAGCCGATCGGCAGCGGTGACGCGAGCGTGCCGGGTCAGCGGTTCCTGCTCCGCCAGGGGCCGCTGACGTGGCTGGCCTCGGACGACCCGCGCGGCGCGGAGAGCACGCTGGAGGTGCGCGTGGACGGCGTGCGCCGGCGCGAGGTCGACAGCTTCGCCGGGCGCGGCCCGACCGAGCGCGTCCACACCACCCGCCCCGGCGAGGCGGGCTCGCTGGTGGTGGCGTTCGGCGACGGCGTGCGCGGCGCGCGGTTGCCCACCGGCGTGGAGAACGTCCGGGCGCGCTACCGCGTCGGCCTGGGCGAGGCGGGCAACGTGGGCGCGAACCGCATCACCCAGCTCGCGACCCGGCCGCTGGGCGTGTCCGGGGTGACCAACCCGCTGCCCGCGCACGGCGGGGCGGACCCCGACGACGCGGGCCTGCTGCGCCGCCAGGTGCCGCTCGGCGTCACCGCGTTCGACCGGCTGGTGTCGGTGGCCGACCACGAGGACTTCGCGCGGGCGCGGGCGGGCATCGGCCGGGCCTCGGCGCGGCAGCTGTCCGACGGGGCGCGGCAGGTCGTGCACCTGACCGTGGCCGGGGTGGACGACATCGCCCTGTACGACGACTCGGACATCGTCACGACGCTGCGCGCGGCGCTGGCCGCCCACGGCGACGCCGGACCGCCGGTGCGGGTGGCGGTGCGCGAGCTGGTGCTGCTGGTCGTCGCGGCGGACATCGGGGTGCACCCGGACCACCGGTGGGACGTGGTCGAGCCCGCGGTGCGGGCGGCGCTGCTGGACCGGCTGGGGTTCCGCAACCGGGAGCTGGGGCAGCCCGCCCACCTGTCGGAGGTGCTGGCGATCGCGCAGGCCGTGCCGGGCGTGGACCACGTGGACGTGGACGCGTTCGCGGGTGTGCCGGGCGGCATCACCCCCGCCGGCCTGGACGACCTGGTGGCGTCGCTGACCGCGCCGCGCACGACGGTGCCCGCGCGCAAGGCGGTGTTCGACGAGACCCGCTACCGCGTGCCGGCCCCGGAGACGCTGACCGCGGTCGCGGCCAAGCACGGCATCGCGGTCCGCGAGCTGCTGCGGCTCAACCCCGGCATCACCACCGGGGACCTGTTGGCACCCGGCTCCTCGGTGGTGGTCTTCCGCGGTGTCCGGCCGGCGCAGCTGGTCCTGCTCTCCCCCGCCGTGCCGGACACGCTGATCCTCAAGGAGGCCCGGCCGTGAGCCGAGAACCCGACCGCCTGTTCGACCTGCTGCCGCAGTTCCACCGCAGGCGCGACGCCGAGACCGGCGGGGCGCTGCGGGCGCTGCTCGGGGTGATCGCCGAGCAGGTGGACCTGGTCGAGACCGACCTGGAGCAGCTCTACGACGACTGGTTCATCGAGACCTGCGCGGACTGGGCGGTGCCCTACCTGGGCGACCTGGTGGGCTACCGGGCGCTGCGCGGGTACGAGGAGGCCGTGGCGGGCGGCGGTGCGGCGGCCCGGCTGCTGTCGACCCGACTCGCCCCGCGCGCGGACGTGGCGGCGACGGTGACCAGCAGGCGGCGCAAGGGCACGCTGCCCCTGCTGGAGGACATCGCCCGGACGGTCGCGGGGTGGCCGGCGCGGGCGGTGGAGGTCGGCCCGCTGCTGGCGGGCTCGCAGCCGGTGCGGCTCTACCCCGACCGGCCCGACCTCGCCGACGCCCGGCAGCTCGCCGCCCCGGGCCGCACCGCCGACCTGCGCCGGGGGGCGGACCTGGACCAGCTCGGTTCGCCGTTCGACGGGGTCGCCCGCACGGCGGGCCGGGCGCGCACACCGGCCGTCGTGGGCCTGCACGCCTGGCGCCTCGAGCCGCACTCCGTCACCCGCGCACCCGCCTACTGCGTCGACCGGGCGCGCAACCTCTACACGTTCTCCATCCTGGGCAACGACACCCCGCTGGTGACCAGGCCGGTGCCGGAACCGTCGCCCACCCACCTCGCCACCGCGGAGAACGTGCCGGGCTTCATCACCCGCCGCGCGCTGCGGGACCGGTTGGCCGACCACTACGGGCCGGGCAAGAGCTTCGAGGTCTTCCGCGACGACGAGGACTCGCCGGTGCCGCCGGTCGACGTCGTGGTCGCCGACCTGTCCCGGTGGCGGTACCGGCCGCGACGCCGGCAGGTGGTGGTGGACCCGGTGCTGGGGCGGATCGCGTTCGGCGCCCGGTGCGCGCCCAAGCGCGGCGTGTGGGTGACCTACCACCACGCGTTCAGCGACGACACCGGCGGCGGCGAGTACCCGCGCGACCGCCCCGAGCGGCCCGGCGCGCGGGTGTACCGGATCGGCCCCGACGGGGACGAGACCGGGATCATGGACGCCTACCGCCGCTGGCGGCGGGAGAAGGAGGCCGGGGAGGCGCCCGCCGACGCGGTCCTGGAGATCACCGGCAGCGTCGCGTTCCAGGAGCAGCTGGAGTTCGTGCTCGACCGCGGCGACCGGCTGGAGGTCCGCGCGGCCGAGGGGGCGCGCCCGGTGATCCGGCTGCTGGACTGGTACAGCAACCGGCCGGACGCGCTGATCATCCGGGCCACCGAGGACGACGACCGCCACGACCCGGACGACCGCGGCCGTCCGGGACCGCCCGGCGTGGTGCTCGACGGGCTGCTGGTGACGGGGCGCGGCGTGCACGTCAGCGGGCCCGTGGGCCGGGTGGTGATCCGGCACAGCACGCTCGTGCCCGGGTGGACGCTGGAACCGGACTGCGGCCCGGTGCGACCCGAGGAACCCAGCCTGGTGGTGGAGAGCCCGGCGGTGTGCGTGGAGGTCGAGCGCAGCGTCATCGGCACGATCCTGGTGCTGGGCGACGAGGTGCGCACCGAGCCGATCGGCATCCACCTGTCCGACAGCGTCCTGGACGCCACCGGCCGGGACCGCGAGGCCCTGTCCGGCCCCGAGTGCTCCCACGCCCACGCCGTGCTGTCCGTCCACCGGACCACGGTCATCGGCGAGGTGCACGCGCACGCCGTCCGGATCGGCGAGGACAGCGTCTTCCACGGGCTGCTGCACGTCGCCCGGCGCGGGATCGGGTGCCTGCGCTTCTGCTCCGTCGCACCGGGGTCGCGCACGCCCCGGCGGTACCGGTGCGACACCGGGCACCGGCCGCGCTTCGCGAGCACCCGGTACGGCCGGCCCGACTACGCCCAGCTCGCCGCCGGGTGCCCGCGGGAGATCGCCCGCGGCGCCGAGGACGGGGCCGAGCTGGGCGCGTTCCACGACCTGTTCCAGCCCCAGCGGGAGGACAACCTGCGGGCCCGGCTGGAGGAGTTCCTGCCCGCGGGCACCACCGCGGCGATCGTCTTCGTCTCCTGAGGAAGAGGTGTCCCGTGCACGGCGACTTCTCGAAACTGGGCTTCCGGCCCGAGCGGCGGTACTCCGCGGTCCTCGCCCAGCAGGGCAGGCTCCAGCTGGACTCCGACGCCAACGAGCAGGTCCTGCTCGACCTGCACCGCGCGCGCACGCTCGCCGCCGACCTGATCGGCCGGCACGGCGGCCCCCGGGACGCCCTGGGCTTCGGCGTCGCGCGGGTCGCCGAGAGCGACCCGGCGGACCTGACCATCTCCCCCGGCCGCTACTACGTGGACGGCGTCCTGGTCGACGCGACCCGCCCGGACGCGGGCAGGGCGGTCGGCGACGACGAGGCCGCCGCGCCCCGGCCGTGGACCTACTGGGACCAGCCGGACGCCCACCTCGACCGGGAGGGCGAGGACGACGGGCTGCCGGACGCGGCGTTCGTGGTCTACCTCAGGGTGGTCGAGCGGCTGGTCACCCACGTGCAGGACCCGGCGGTGCGCGAGACCGCGCTGGGCCCCGCGCTGCTCGACACCGCCGCGCGGCTGAAGGTGGCGTGGCAGGTGCTGGCGGTGCCGGGCGGGCTGGACGACTACGAGGAGGAGGTGGCCGCCTGGCGGTCCACCGCCCTGCTCGCCGCCCGCACCGAACGCCCCTCCCGGGCCGACGACGACCCGTGCCTGGCCGCGCCGGACGCCCGGTACCGGGGCGAGGAGAACCAGCTGTACCGGGTGGAGGTGCACACGCCGGACGCGTTCAAGTGGTCGAGGGAGAACGGCTCGGTCGTCTTCGGCGTGGCCGAGGTGGGGGACGGCGCGATCACCCTCACCGACCGCGGCCGGGACGGCAAGCTCGACCTCGACCTGGGCGACTGGGTGGAGCTCCTGGACGACGCGTACGTGGCGCGCGACGAGCCCGGCCCCCTGGTGCGGGTGACCGACGTGGACACCGAGCGCCTGCGGGTGGAGGTGGACGGCGACCTGCCCCCGGACGTCGGGCGGAACGCCGCGAAGCACCCCTTCCTGCGCCGCTGGGACCAGCGGACCGCCACCGTGCCCCTGCGGACCGGTGAGTGGCTGGACCTGGAGGACGGCGTGCAGGTCTGGTTCGCCGAGGGCGGCAGGGCGGTCCGCGGCGACCACTGGCTCATCCCGGCCCGCACCCTCACGGGGGACGTGGAGTGGCCGGCGGACTCCTCCGACCGCCCCCTGCTGCGCCCGCCGCAGGGCGTGGTCCGCCACTTCGCCGCCCTGGCCGTCGTGAACGGCGGCACCGTCCAGGACCTGCGCAACGCGTTCCCCCCGCTGGGCGCCCCGGTGCGCGGCAGGTGACCCGG
>NZ_JBPKJK010000091.1:0-35590 GCF_051756985.1 Saccharothrix sabaoui | reverse complement strand
CGACCCGATGGCCAGCCCCGCCAGCGGCATCAGCGCCGGGGCCAGGGTGTCCGGGCCCAGGTCGACCACCCGGCCGGCCAGGGCGGACGCGCCGAAGCCGAGGACGTAGCCGCACGCGGGGAGCAGGGCCTTGCCGGGGAAGCGGTGCTCGTCGTCGAGCAGCACCCGGCGGACGGTGACGCCGAACAGGAAACCCAGCACCGGCTGCGGGCTCGGCAGCACCAGCACGCCGGTCACCACGACGGCGGTCTCGACGAGGGCGCCCACCCACCCGTCCCGCCCCGGGCGGACCGCCCACCAGCACAGCAGCAGCGCCACGACCACGGCGGTGACGCCGGCGGCGGGCGTCGCACCCGCGAGCAGCAGCCGCGCCGCGAACACGACCCCGCCGGCCCAGGCGAAGACCGAGGTCCACCGGCGCACGCGGTGGAGAGCAACCCGTGCGTCCTCCGCGTCACCGGACGGCACGACAGTCGGAACGGCCACATCCCTCCCCGGATGAAGGCACGACAGCCGTGTCCGGGACCGGGGCCGGCCAGTGGTCCCGGGAGCTGTCGATCGACGGGCGAGCCTAGCGGAACGGCCGCGGGCGCGATCGGTGCAACCACCGGGACCCGCGTCCGCGTCACCGCCGCGGCCCCGGCACCGCTGTTCGCCGGGCACGGACTGCGCCCCACGCCCCAGTGCCCCTGCTCCCCGCGGCCGGGTCGCCTACGCCGAACCGGTCGAAGAACGGGCGATCCGCGACCGTTCCGGGTGGCGATCGGCCAAGATGGCACCGCCCGGCGGTGAGCGGGCCCCACAGCGGCACGACCCCGGAGGCCGTCACGACCAGCTCGTCCGATCGGCCGACACGCGTCGTCCTCGGGGCGTCGGGGCGACCCGACGCCCTCGACGCCGCGCTGTGGGCGACGTCGTACGCGAAACGACGCGGTCGCGACATCGCCGTGGCCCGGCCCGCCCCGCGCGCCGACGCCCCCGCCGGTCCGGCCCTCCGGGGCACCCCCGACGTCGCCGCACGCGCCCTGGTCGCCGAGTCCCGCACCGCCGACGTGGTCGTCCTGAGCGCGCGCACCGAGGCGGAGCGGTGGCTCGCGCTCGTCGTGGCCGCCTCGGCGCACTGCCCGGTCGTCGCCGTCCCGCCCGGCGCGGCGTGGCGCGACGACCTGCCCGTGCTGATCGGCACCGACGGCGACGGCGTGTCCCGGGCGACGCTGCTGTCCGGGTTCGCCCTGGCCGAGGCCCTGGGCACCGGCGTCCGCGTGGTCTGCTGCACCCGCGGTTCCTCCGCCGCCGGACCGCGGGCCGCCTCGACCGCGCACGCCGTGCTGACCACGATCGACCTGTACGCCGGGCGGCACCCGGACGTGCCGGTGGACGTGCGGGTCGCCGGGTCGCACCCGGTCACCGGCCTCGTCCGCCACGCGAGGCTGGCCTCGCTGCTGGTCGTCGGCTGCACCCCGACCACCGGGAACCCCACCAGCCGCGGTCTGCTCGACCACTGCTCCACCGCGCTCGTGCTCGTCGGCCCCCGTGCCGTCGTCCACGAGCGGCCGGCCTCGCCCGTCCACCCCCGCACGCCGTGAGCGGACCGCCCTTCCGGCCGTCCCGTGCCGAGCACCGGGCCGCGACCGGCCCGGCCGTCGCGCCCCCGGCGGGATGTCCGACACACCCCCGCGGCCGAACCCTGACGTCAGGGTAGGGTTGCCGGCGGCGAGGGCGGCCGGCCGCGGCCCCGTCCCGCACCAGGCCCACCCGGCACCAGGCCCACCCGGCACCGGGCCGTCCCGCGCGGGTGCCGATCCGGCCCCGCCGTCCCCACCGCGCACGCCCGCAGGGGCGTGCCCGAGCACGACAGGTAACCCCTCTTGCCCACTCCCGGTTCCGCCCCGTCCGCGTCCGGACGCCTGCGCGCCCTCGCCCCCGACTGGCTGCGCGACCCCGAGGTCTGGCGCACGGAGGTCCTGGCGGGTCTCGTCGTCGCGCTGGCGCTGATCCCCGAGGCGATCTCGTTCTCGATCATCGCCGGGGTCGATCCCGCGGTGGGCCTGTTCGCCTCGTTCACCATGGCCGTGGTGATCTCCGTGGTCGGCGGCCGACGGGCCATGATCTCCGCCGCCACCGGCGCGGTCGCGCTGGTCATCGCCCCGCTGAACAACGAGCACGGCCTGGGTCACCTCGTCGCCGCGGTCATCCTCGCGGGCGTGTTCCAGGTCGTGCTCGGCGCGCTCGGGGTGGCCAGGCTGATGCGCTTCGTCCCCCGCTCGGTGATGGTCGGTTTCGTCAACTCCCTGGCGATCCTGATCTTCCTGGCGCAGGTGCCGGAGGTGCGCGACGTCCCCTGGGCGGTCTACCCGCTGCTCCTCGGCGGCCTGGCGCTGATGGTGCTCTTCCCGAAGGTCACCACCGTCGTGCCCGCGCCGCTGGTCTCGATCGTGGCGCTCACGCTCATCACGGTCGGGGCGGGCATCGCCGTGCCGACCGTGGGCGACAAGGGCGCGCTGCCGTCGTCCCTGCCGGTGCCGGGCCTGCCGGACGTGCCGTTCACGCCGGGCACGCTCGCCACCATCGCCCCCTACGCCTTCGCGATGGCGCTGGTCGGGCTGATGGAGTCGCTGATGACCGCCAAGCTGGTCGACGACATCACCGACACCCCCTCGAACAAGACCCGCGAGTCCATCGGCCAGGGCGTCGCCAACATCGTCACCGGCTTCTTCGGCGGCATGGGCGGCTGCGCGATGATCGGCCAGACGATGATCAACGTGAAGGTCTCCGGCGCCCGCACCCGCCTGTCGACCTTCCTCGCCGGCGCGTTCCTCATGGTGCTGTGCGTCGTGTTCGGGCCGGTCGTCTCCGACATCCCGATGGCCGCGCTCGTCGCCGTCATGGTCATGGTGTCGTTCGCGACCTTCGACTGGCACTCCATCGCCCCCAAGACCCTGCGCCGGATGCCGCTCGGCGAGATCACCGTCATGGTCACGACGGTCGCCTGCGTGGTGACCACCCACAACCTCGCGGTCGGCGTCGTCGTCGGCTCCGTCACCGCCATGGTCATCTTCGCCAGGCGCGTCGCCCGCGTCGCCGAGGTCACCGCCGTCACCGACCCCGAGGGCACGACCGTGGTCTACCGGGTCACCGGCGAGCTGTTCTTCGCCTCCTCCGACGACCTCGTCGGCCGGTTCGACTACGCGGGCGACCCGGCCCGCGTGGTCATCGACCTCGGTGCGGCGCACGTCTGGGACGCCTCCTCGGTCGCCGCGCTCGACGCCGTCGAGGCGAAGTACGCCCAGCGCGGCAAGACCGTCGAGATCACCGGCCTCGACCCGCACAGCGCCCGCCTGCACGGCAAGCTCACCGGCGAACTCACCGCGGGCCGCTGACGGGGGTCGCCCGGTCCGCCGCGCGAGATCGCGCGTCATCGGCCACGCGTGACCGATGACCGGCACCGTTCCCGGTCGCCGCTACTCTTTCGGCCGCTTGCAGTCGATCACGCTCGGTATTCATCCTGTCACTGTCAGCTGACATCCGCCGGAGAGCAGGTGCACATGTCGAGACGTCCCGGGATGACCACGCGGACCCGGCTCAGGGCCTGGGCGGTGGCCGCCGCGTCCCTCGTCGCGCCGGGGTCCGCCACCGCGCCGCCCGCCACGGCTGCGGTCGCCGACCTGACCTGCACCATCAACGTGCAGCTCAGCTTCAGCCCGGCGCTGACCGCCGTGCAGACCACGGCGTCGGTGGTGGCCGTCGCCAGCCTGTCCAACTGCACCTCACCCAACGGCTCCCACCCGCAACTGGCCGGCGGCGTCGCCACCCCGGTCACCGGCACCGCGACCAGCCTCGGCGGCGTGCCGTGCAACCTGCTGCTCACCCTCACCGGCTCGGGGATCATCGAGTGGTCCCCCGGCGACGAGCAGACCACCTTCGACTTCACCGTCCGCACCAACGTGCTCGACGGCACCGTGCAGCTCACCACCTGGCAGACCGGCGGCACCCTGGCCGGCACCACCTCGCAGACGGTCGGAGCGGCCAACCCCAACCTCGACTGCCCGCTCAACGGCCTGTCCGGCCTGGCCGTGCCGGTCGCCCTGACGACCTTCCTCTGACCACGCCCCCGCACAGACCGCCCCCGCCGGCACCGCGGGGTCCGTCACCTCCTCCTGGACGTGATCATGCGCAGCGCCACCGGGACCGCGACGGCGACCACGACCAGCGGGGGCAGGTAGAGGACCCACCACTGCCCCGTCGCCTGTTCGAGGAAGGCCGCCAGCACCCCTGAGAGCAACGCGGCGATGAGGAAGCACGAGATCACCATGACGAGATTCTTCTTCGAGCGGTTCACGTGGCTCCGATGAACGAGGTCAGCGTCGATTTCGGCAGTAGCGCACCAGGTCGGCGATCCACTCGGCGAGGAACCCGCCGAGGAAGCAGCCGGTCAGGACCAGTACCCAGCCCGCTTCCTCGACGAGGGCGAACCCGATGACGACCGCGATGAGCATCAGCGCACCGACGATCGCGTAGTAGCGCGCGGAGTGGCGCGGCGGGGACCGGTCGGTCATCAGGACAACGTCGCACTCTGCCCGGGAGGTCCCGGCACGCCTTCGAGGGAGCCGGTCACCCCGATGGGGTGGCAGGTGCATCCGGTGCGCTGCCCGTTGTCCACGCTCTCTGTTACCCCGAGCGCGGCGCGGGTGAACACGCGGGTGACCTGACCGCCGCCGGTCGGGGTCTCGGTGACGGTGTGCGGCCGGGTCTGGTCACCGGTGTCGTTGGTGAGCAGTTGGTCGATGACCACGCCCGCGATGATCTTGGGCTGAATCTTGTCGGACACCACTGAACCTCCTTTGACCCCAGGGCGGTTTACATCCCTCAGCGGGCAGTGCTGGATACGGCTGTGCCTGGTCAACATCAGTGGAGCTACAATCTGTCACCATCCATACCGCTTCGGTAACCATGGAGGCCCACGTGTCCCAAGCCGACAACAAGGCCGGCGGTACGGACGCGTCGGCGGGCGTGGCACCTTCAGGCGGCGAGGACACGGGTGCAGCGGCCAGTCTGCTGGCCTCGGAGATCAAGCGTCGCCGGGTCGAGGCGGGGTTGAGCCAGCCGCAGCTGGCGAGAAGGATCGGCTATACGCGTCAGTACGTCTCCTACGCCGAGCGGGTACAGGCGAACCTGCCGTCGCTGGACATCGTGCGCGCCATCGACGCGGCGTTGGACGCGGGCGGGGCGCTCGTCGCGCTGCGCGGCAAGGCGAGAGAGGAGCAGGACCGCGTTCGTCGCGCGGCGGGGCGGCGCGGGCACGACGAGACCGGTGTCGGAGGTGACGTGGACCGACGTGAGTTCTTCGGGACCGCGGTGGGTGCCGCACTGGGTACGGCCGACGTCTTCCGGTCGCCGTCAGGCGGTGTCGGCGGTGGCGATGTCGATCGGTTGGTTGCGCGGACGGCGCGGTTGCGCCGGTTGGACAACTACCTCGGCGGCCGTGACACCTACCGTCTCTACGCCTCCGAGCTGGAGGGGACGATGTCGTTCGTCCGCCAGGCGCGGTGTACCGGGGCGACCCGCAAGCGCCTGGTCGGGGTGGTGGCCGAGCAGGCGCAGCTGACCGGCTGGGCGGCGTTCGACGCCGGCATGCACCCCGAAGCGGGGCGGCACTACCAGACGAGCCTGACCGCGGCACGTGAAGCCGAGGATCCGGCGCTGGCGGGCAATGCCCTGGCGTTCCTGGCCTACCAGGAGGTGACGGTGGCGCGGCCGAACGTCGGCCTGGCCGAGTCCTCCTGCGCGGTGGCGGGTGAGGCGGTGACGCCGCGGGTGGGGGCGCTGCTGTCCGAGCGCAGGGCCTGGACCTACGCGGTGGCGGGCGACGCGGCCAACGCGGACCGGTCGCTGGCCCTCGCGCGGGAGCAGTTGGCCCGCTCGGATGACCGGCCCGAGCCGGACTGGGTCTACTGGGTCGACCGGACCGAGATCGACATCATGGCGGGGCGGTGCTGGGCGGAGTTGCACCGGCCGTTGCGGGCCGTGCCGGTGTTGGAGTCGGCGTTGTCGCGGTTCGACGACACACAGGCGCGGGACAAGGCGCTGTACCTGACCTGGCTGGCCCACGCCCTGCTCGACGGGCACGAGATCGAACGCGCCGCCCTGGTCGTCACCGAGTCCTTCCGGTTGGCCGACGGTGTCGGCTCGGTGCGTCCACTGAGCCGCATCCGGCAGGTCGCGCACCGACTGGAACAGCACCGCTCTCTGCCGGCGGTGGCTCGGATGTTCGACGCGATCGGTGCCTAGGCTTGCGGGTCGAGCGTCCGCCTCAGCCAGTCGAAGTACTCGGGCGTGCCGTCGACCAGCGCCGTCGCGGTCACCTCGGGATTGCTCCAGGGATGCTCGGCGACCAGGTGGTCGCGCAGCCGGGCGAAGCGGTCGGCGGTGGTCTTGAACAGGACCTGCCACTCCTCGCCCTCACCGAGCTCGCCCAGGTGCCAGAACACCGACCCGACCGGGCCGATCACCTGCGCACCGGCGGCCAGACGCGCCCCGACCGCGGACTTCGCCAACCGGAAGGCGACTTCCCTGCTCTCGGCCGCGGTGGACACCTGCACGAACTCGGTCACGCCGGGCAGCATAACCCCGTGTGATCACCTCTCCCGGTAGGGCTGACGGTGTTGACGAGGACGCCGGACCGGTTACGGGTTCTTGAAGCCCGATGTCCGGGGTTACTGCGAACGGGTGGTGTCCGCGCATCGCCTGGACAAACCGGGGCCACGCGACGGCGTTGCGGGTGAACGGTGGACTACGGCGCGTGGGACGCGGTGGGTGACGGTGGGGTGAGGTGGTCGTGACCAGCATGAGCACGTGTCCGCGCACGAGTTGCGTGTGCCCGCGTGACGCTCAAGCCTGCCAGGCCCGGGAACGCTTGGACACGTGGTTCGCGGAGTTCCACCGAGCGCACCGCGTGAACTTCCTGAAGTACCTGGCGCTGCGCGGGTTGACCCGGCACGACGCCGAGGACGTCGTCAGTGACGCCTTCGTGGCCCTGTACCGGGTGCGAACGGCACTCCGGACCGCGCGATCACCGGAGGCGTTCGCGCTCAAGGTCCTGCGCGATTCGCTCGTCGACTTCCGGCGCAGGCGCAGGCGGCAGCCCGTGCCGGTGACGGAGCAGGTCGAGGGTTTGATCGCGCCCGACGACGTCGCCGGTCTCGTGGCGCGGCTGGACTTCCAGCAGATGCTCGGGAGGCTGACCCCGCGGCAGGCCGAGTGCCTGGAGCTGCACGTCCTGCTCGGGCAGGACGTCGAGGAGATCGGCCGGTACCTGGAGATCACCCCGTCCGCCGTGCACTCCCACCTGTCCGGGGCACGGCGACGGCTCGAGGACCGCGGCGACCGAAGGGAAGAGGAGGGGCGGTGAACATCGACGAGACCATGCGCCGCGTCGCGGCGGACCTGGACGCGCGCTACGCCGACTACGACCTGGACGCGGCGCAGGAGGACCTGGAGAACCGTCTTCTCGCCGCCGGAACGGCCGAAGAGGCTCCACGGCGGGCACCGGCGACCCCGGCTGCGGCCGCGACCCCGGCTGTGACCCCGGCCGCGACCCCGGCTGCGGCGAGGCTCGTGGCGGGAGCGGAACCGGACGGGCCGCGGATGCCGTACGCGGAGATGGCGGACCTCCTGGTCGCCGTCGCCGTCGACCTGACCGGGGACCCTTCCGCGGAGGTCGGGGGATGGGGTCCCAGGCTGCCCGTCGACGCGGTCGTGCACCCGCCGCCCCGGACGGAGGAGTGGCGCACGCGCGCGTCCTGCCGTGACGAGAGCGAGGAGGACATGTTCGTGCGCGGCGCCGAGCAGCGCAGGGCCAAGCTCGTCTGCATGGGGTGCCCGGTGCGGACCGAGTGCCTGGCGGAGGCCCTGGACAACCGGATCGAGTACGGGGTGTGGGGCGGGATGACCGAGCGGGAACGGCGGGCGCTGCTCCGCCGCAGGCCGGACGTCACGTCGTGGGGGGAACTGCTGCACAGCGCCCGACGCGACACCGGTCCCGACGACGCGGCGGCGGGGTGAGGACGATGCCCGCTCCCCCCGCCCGGCGCACGGAACCTCCGGCACCGCACGGCCTGCTCGGCTACGTGCTGTCCGACGACCACCGCACCCGCAACGCGTTGCTGCTGCTGCGCTGGACGCTCGGCGGCGCCGTGCTCGCGATCGCGGTCGTCGCCGCCGCGGTCGCGCTGCTCGCCATCCACACCCCTGGCGGGGCGTGGGTGTACGGCGGGGTGTCGGGGCTCGCCGCGGGTGGCGCGGCCTGGTACGGCCGACGTCGCGGTACCCGGCGTCGACGGTGAACCCGCGCTCCCGCCTCGTCCACCCGGAAGTCGCCCGTGAGGCCGGGTGCGGCCTGGACCGCGCCTGGTGGTCGCTGCGCAGCCTCGTGGCGTCGCGCCGGCTGGTCGAGCACGGCTTCGACCCGGACGCGCGGGGGTGCGGGTTCGACGTGCTCAGGGCCCGGGTACGGGAACCCCGGCGGCCGCGATCACCGTGCCGCGGGTGTCAGGAGCCGCTCGCCTCGCCGGGGCCGCCCAGGTGCCGGACGAAGAACCGGACCGAGCTGTCGATCTCGAAGGACGGGACCCGGAAGTGGCCGCCCGGGTTGGCGTGCAGGGTCTTCTCGGTGGAGCCGAGCGCGTCGAACAGCGTCAGGACGGAGTCCCGCGGGTTCCCCTCGTCGTCCCACTGCATCACGAACTCGACCGGGATCGTGATCCGCGCCGCGGTGTCGGTGAGCCGGTCGCTCCCGACGAGGCCGAGGACCGCGGCCGTGATCCGGGGTTCGGCCGCGACGAGGCGCACGCCCATCTCACCGCCCTGGGACAGGCCGTAGTACCCGACGGGCCGGCTGTCGCCGACGGAGTCCAGTTCCCGGAGCGCGTCCAGGGTGGTCCGCCAGTCGGGTACGAGTTCCGCCGCCACCGTGTCGTTGAGGGCGGGCCACGCCGGGCCGGGGGGCTCGCCCGCCGCCTCCCGTTCCCGGATGACCGCGACGAGCCGCCGGACCTCCGGGTGCGCGGGCCTGTCCCCGGCACCCGGCGCGTCGATGGCGGCGACCGCGAAGCCGCACGAGGTGACGTAGGGGAAGGCGCGGGAGACGACCTCCCACCCCTTCTTGTGCCCGCCGCCGCCGTGCCCGATCAGGACCAGCGGACGCGGCCCGGAGCCCTCGGCGGGCGTCCAGAGCACGCCGGGGACGTCGCCGATGGCGAAGAACTGTTCGCGAACGCCGTCGACGACGGTTTCCTGGGTGATGCGCATGGATCGTGGTCCTCACCCCGCCCGGCGGAGCCGGGTCGCCGGGGTTCGGGTCGGCCGCCGGACCACGTCGGTGCCGCTTCCCGACGGGGTCGCGGGCGGGGCCGCTCGTTCGCGTCGCACCTCGGTGGAGCCCGGTCGTCGGGGTACGGCGCCGCTGGCGGTGTCGGCCAGGTCGTGCACGATCTCCACGTGGTCCACGTCCGGCGGGGTGAACGCCTCAGCCGCCATGGCAGCCGCCGCCCGGGTCGCGGTGCCACGGCCCGTGGCGGCGGGGTGCAGCCAGTAGCCCGTGACCAGACCGCGGGGATCACCCGCCCGGTACGTCGAACGACTGCCGACGAGCCCGCTGCCCGTGGTGATCGCGTAGTCGTAGGCGTCGCCGCTCCGCCACTTCGGGTCGCAGCCGGCGAGGAACGCGCGGGTGGCGTCCGGGCTGTGGCGGGCGACCCACGGCATCCACGGCCCGAGGTGGTCGAGCGACTCCTCGACCATCCGGGACAACGCCTCGAAGTCACCGCCCGCCCGCCACCGCCGCAGGGCGAAGTCCCCGCGGTCGATGGTCTGCCGAGGGCGCGTCACGGCACCCATGGTCGCCCCGCGCGGGTGCGTGGCGCAATCGGGTATCCGCTGGACCGGCGGGCCTCCCACCGACCTTCGCCCCCGGTCCGCGACTGCGCGCCGGACGGGGAACGCTCCGCCGCCACGAACGGTGCGACCGGCTGCGCACGGACGGCCGGCTGCGCACGGGCGGCCGGCGTGCCGGGGTGGTCGGCAGCGGGCAGGATCACCGCGAGGGCACCGGCCGGGTGACCGGTGCGGTCGGGGGGCGACGGTGGAGCGAGCGGGCGGGGTGCGGCGGGAACCCCTGGTCGCCACGGCGGTGCTGTGGGCGTCGGGAGCGGTCTGGTACCTGGTGTCGGAGGCCGTCGCGGCGTCCGCCTTCCCGGGCTACAGCTACGCGCACGACTACATCAGCGACCTCGGCGCCGTGCGGGCGGACCCCCTCGACGAGCGGCTCGTCGACTCGCCGCTGGCGGAGGTCATGAACCTCGGTTTCCTGCACCAGGGCCTGTTCTTCCTGCTCGGCGCGGTGTTCGCGGCCCGGGCCCTGCCCGCCGGCCGGGGGCGTTCGGCCTTCGTCGCGCTTGCGGTCGCGCACGCGGTCGGCAACGGCCTGGTCGCCACCTTCCACAGCGGTCAGCAGGCGGCGGGCGCCGCCGCCGTCCTGCACCCGGTGGGCGCGGTGATGGCGATCCTCGGCGGCAACCTGGCGACCGTCGCCGCGGCCTTCCTGCTCCACCGCCGCGGCACGGCCCGCTCCGCCCGCAACGCCGGCTTCGCGTTCGGCGCCGTCGGCATCGCCTCGCTGCTCGGGCTCGGCGTCAACACCGCCTCCGGGGCGGCTGTGCTGTTCGACGACGCCACGTGGGAACGCGGTTCCGTCTACGCGATCACCGCCTGGCAGCTCGTCGCCGCGGCGGCCGTGGTCGCCACCAGGTGCGTCGACGGGCGAGCGGAGGCGTTGCGGCGGTGATGCCGACGGCCGGTCAGCCGGCGATCCTGCCGAACAGGTGCGTGGCGGGGGCGTCCCGGTCGTCGCCGTAGAAGAACTCCGCGAGGGCCCGGTGGAACTCGGCGCGGTCCAGTCCGCCCGAGCCGTCCGAGTCCAGCGCGGTGAAGACCGCGGCGCAGTCCTCGGGGGACACGTTGCCCGCGAGGCCGAAGATCTCGCCGAACTCCGCCTGGTCGACCCGGTCGTCCCCGTCGAGGTCGATCAGGTCGAAGTAGCAGTCGGCCACCGGCCCGACCTGCTGCGGGTACAGGGAGCGGTCGGCCAGCGCCAGCCGGAACCCCTCGGTCATCTCCCGCAGGTCGACCTTCCCGTCACCGTCGCGGTCCATCGGCTCGATCACACCGGCCCAGAACGCGTCCAGGCCCTCGGTCAGCCGGCGGGCGGTCGCCGCCCCCGGCGCGGCGCCGCGGGCCGCGATGTAGCGCTCGCCCATCAGGCGGACGTCCTCGCGGGTGATGACCCCGTCGCCGTCGACGTCCGCGCCCCTGAACCACTGGCGGTACTTGAGATCCCGAACTCCGGTCATGACCGCGCAACGTAGCCAGATCATGACGACGGTGTCCACGCGGCGCGACCGCCGAGCAGACCGGATCACCCGTTCGAGTGGTGGAATCACCCGGGTGGCACGAGGTGCGGTGGCGTGAAGGCGAGCACGTCGGGCAGGGGGCCGTCATGGGGCTCGACGTCGACCAGCGCGCTGTGGGCGCTCGGCCCCTGGGACAGGCGCGAGCACGGCCGGTCCGCGGTGAGGACGTTCGGGTTGCCGTGGCGGTCCAGCGTTCCGCTCGAACCCGGCTCGACCGGGTCCCACCACGCTCCCGTGGACAGCTGCACGACGCCCGGCATGACGTCGTCCGACAGGACCGCGCCCGCCAGGCAGCCGCCCCGGTCGTTGTGGACGCGCACGACCATGCCGTCCTCGATGCCGCGCGCCGCGGCGTCCGCCGGGTTGAGCGTCACCGGCTCGCGACCGCGGATCTTCGAGCCGAGGCTGTGGCCGCCGTTGTCGTACTGGCTGTGCAGGCGCGAGGCGGGCTGGTTGGAGATCAGGTGCAGCGGGAACCGGTCCGACAGGTCGGCGCGGAGCCACTCGACCGGTTCGAACCACGTCGGGTGCCCGGCGCAGTCGTCGTAGCCGAACGAGTCGATCTCCTCGGAGAAGATCTCGATCCGGCCGGACGGCGTCGACAGGGGGAAGCGCCGCGGGTCCGCGCGGAGGTCCTCGAAACTGCCGGGGAACGGGCCGGTCGGCGCCGGCAGCTCGGCGGTGGAGTTCCGCCAGAAGTCGTCGAAGGCCGGCAGGTCGGCCTCGTCGCCGAGGGTGGCCCTCGTCTGCTCGTAGAGGTGCCGGACCCACTCGATCTCCGAACGCGACTCCGTGAACTCCCGCTCGAACCCGAGCCGGGCGGCCAGGTCGGCGAAGATCCGGTGGTCGGTGCGCGACTCGCCCGCCGGCTCGCGGACCTTCGGCATCGCGACGAGGTGGGGGTCGGAGAACCCGGCGGCGAAGTCGTCGCGCTCCAGGGTGGTGGCGACGGGCAGGACGATGTCCGCGAACTTGGCCGTCGTGTTCCACCACGCCTCGTGGACCACCACCGTGTCGGGGGCCTGCCAGGCGCGGGTCAGCCGGTGGAGGTCCTGGTGGTGGTGGAACGGGTTGCCCCCGCACCAGTAGACCAGGCGGAGTTCGGGCAGCGTGAGGCGCCGGCCGTCGTAGTCGACGACCTCACCCGGGTGCAGCAGGGCGTCGGCGATCCTCGCGACCGGGATGAAGTCCGGGACCGGGTTGGGCACGCCCGGCACCCCCGCCACGAAAGCGCGGTCCCTGGCGACGCCGGTCGCGTCCATCGTCGCGTAGCCCGCGCCCCAGCCGCCCCCGGGCCGGCCCATCGAACCCGCCATGGCCGCCAGCACGACGGACATCCAGATCGGCTGTTCGCCGTGGTCCGCCCGCTGCACCGCGTAGTTGACCATGACGAGGGACCGGTGGGTGGTGAGGCGGCGGGCCAGGTCGGTGATCGCGTCACGGCCGATGCCCGTGATCCCCGCGGCCCACGCGGCGTCCTTCGGCACGCCGTCGACCTCGCCCGTCAAGTAGGCGGCGAAGCGGTCGAACCCGACGCAGCACCGGCGGAGGAAGTCCTCGTCGTGCCACCCGTTGACCAGCATCGTGTGCGCGATGCCGAGCATCGCGGCGGTGTCGGTGTTGGGGGTGACGGGCAGCCACTCGGCGTCGAGGAACCCGGCGGTGTCGCTGCGGATGGGGCTGATGTTCACGAACCGCACCCCGGCCTCTCGGCACCGGCGTTGCAGGTCCCGCGTCCGGTGCCTGGCCAACCCGCCGGGGTTGATCTGGCTGTTCTTGAGCGCCAGTCCCCCGAACGCCACCACCAGTTCGCAGTTCTCGGCTATCTCGTCCCACATCGGCATCCGGCTCTGGTAGCTCCACGGGTGGCCGCCGATCACGTGCGGCAGGATCACCTCCAGGGCCGCGGTGCTGTAGGTGTTGCGGGAGTCGGTGTACCCCCCGCCCAGCGCCAGGAACCGCTGGAGCTGCCCCTGCGCCTGGTGGAACCTGCCCGCGCTCGCCCAGCCGTAGGAGCCGCCGAACACCGCGCTGTCCCCGTGCTGCGAGCGGACCCGGCGCAGTTCGTCGCTCACCAGCGTGATCGCGTGGTCCCAGCTCACCTCCACGAAGGAGTCCGCGCCCCTGGCCGTGCCCCCGGCGCGCGGCTCGCCGTTCAACCAACCCCTGCGCACCGCGGGGCGCAGCACGCGAGCGGCGTCGTCGGCGGCCGTCACCATCCCGGGACCGATGGGCGAGGGCGCGGGGTCGTCGTGCCTCGGCTCGATCCGCACCAACCGGCCGGAGTCGACCACCGCGACGAAGCTGCCCCAGTGCGTCGCGACCGACATGCGTCGTTCCATCACGCATCAACCCCGCTTCTGAAGCGTCTCCCGCGACGCGGCCCGCGGCCGACGACGTGACACCCACGGTAACCCCGACCGGGGCGGCGCAGAAGACGACGTCGCGCCGGACCGGGGCGCGCCTCAACGCTGCCAGACGGTGCCCCTGCGTTCGCAGTCGATCAGGTTCTCCACCCGGACGGCGAGGTCAGCGCCCAGTTCGCGCCGCAGCAGGTGCAGGGCGACGGGCGCCCCGGCCCCGGAAGGGACCGCGCTGCGCCTCAGTATCGGCGAGCACGTGCCGGTCACCGAATGCCCACTGCCGCCACCGGACTAGGAGCTGTTTGAGGTTCGGATCATGTGGTTGGGGTCAGGGTCTTCAGCCACATGATCGCTCCTCGTAGATGTAGTCCGGCCTCATAGCTTTGTGGTGTCTTGTCGTAGCGGGTGGCCAGGCCGCGCCATGTCTTGATCTTCTGGAAGCAGCGTTCGACGGTGTTGCGCCGCCGGTAGCGCGCGGGATCGAACGAGACCGGCCGCCCTCCGGCCGAGCCCTTGTTCCTGTGGTTGGCCTGCTGGTCGGTCTTCTCCGGGATCACGGCGGTGATCCGGCGGCGGCGCAGGTAGGCCCGGTTGGCCCTGGAGGAGTACGCCTTGTCCGCGGCCACCGCGTCCGGGCGGGTGCGGGGCCGGCCGACCGGGCCGGGAACCCGGACCCGGTCCAGCACGGTCCGGAACCGCGGGCTGTCCGCGGCCTGGCCGGGTGTGAGCACGAACGCCAACGGCAGCCCGGCGGCGTCCACCGCGGCGTGGACCTTGCTGCTCAGCCCGCCCCGGGACCGGCCGAGCCCGGCCGCCGCAGCCCGCGCCTTGCGACGCCGCCCGCGGGCGGCACGGTCCCGACCGGCAGACATGCCCGCGCCGGCCGCCTCCGGCGCGGACCGCGACGCACTACCCGCAGCACGCTCTGTCGGGTGGGCAACGGAGCCCCTTTTTCCTCGGTCAGCGCCTGTTCCAGCGCGTCGAGGGTCTCCCCCGCGACCGCCAACCCCGCCGATTCGTGATGCGCCCGCACGATGGTGGAGTCCACGCTCACCAGTTCCAACCCGACCTGCCCACGGGAGGCGGCCTCGGCGATCAGCGCCTCCATCAACCTCTGGAACACCCCCGCCCCGGCCCAGGCGTTGAACCGGGAGTAGACGGTCGACCAGGGCCCGTACCGCTCGGGCACGTCACGCCAGCCCGACCCGGTGCGGAACCGCCACAGGATCCCGTCGAACCGATCCCGCACCCGACGCGGCAACGGCCCCGTAGCCGCCACCGGCACATGCGGCTCGATCAACGCCCACTCGGCATCGGTCAGATCAAAACGCGCCACACCCGTGTTCTACCAGCGCACCACAGGACCGGTAGATCCGAACCCCAAACAGCTCCTAGCTGGTGCGGCTCGACGAGTATCTGCGCGACGACGCCGACATCGCCCTGCGCGCCGCCCCCTCCGACCCGAACAAACCGCAGGAGGTCGTCCCCTGGCACGGTCTGTTCGTTCTGTCCGCCTGGAACGGCTCCCCTCACCGCCCTCGCACACTGATCGGCGGCACCACCGTCGTCGACTTCGGCAACTACGACTACGCGCCGAAGGGCGTGCCGACGGCACCGGTCACGCCCCGGCCGACCTCGTCCCCGGACAGCCGGCCGAGGTCGACGTCGTGCCGGAAGGGAGGGGTGCGGCGACTGACTGGTCATGTCGGTGGAGGAGGACTGACGAGCACGGCGGATCACGACAGTCGGCGAGCAGGAGATCTCCACCGCGGTCGTCCGGCCGAGCGAGGGCGCGCCGCCCCTTTGACCGACCGGTACCTCACGGACTCGATCCTTGAAATTCACCACACCCCGTTCGAATGCGACAAAACATCGAACCAGCAGGTTGCGATGACGCCACCGAGCGCACTTCAACGCAATCCACTCGCATTCATTGGAACTGCCCCCCGCTTCCCCGACCCATCCGCAGAGGATCGAAATCGATCGCCCCGACCAACGGATGAATGTACGCACACGAAGTGAACGAAGTATTCTTTCTGACAATGAAGCCGCAGTAGGGTCGCCGTCGACACCAGTTGATCGACGGCACAAGGACACGGCGACGCAGTTCGCAGGTCAGAGCCGCAAATACGAGCACTGCACGGGGAAGGTGCACAAGTCGGCCCAATCTTCCCGACCTCGACCGAGAACACCGCCACTCGACGGAGGGTTCCCGTCCGGATCGAAGTGGATCGAACCGGTCGGAAGAATGCCGACACGGACCTGGCACGGCGCAGCCGGATTCCAGGCCGAGTGAAATGCCGAGGCCAGTTGGGTGCATTCGTTGACACCCCGGTCGCGACATCGGCATGATGGCGACAGTCACGACGGCCCGTCCCACGCCGAGCGGGACCCGGGTCTGCGCATCGTTCTTCCGGAGCGGAAGGCTTCCACATTGATTGACGACCGACCGGTGGACCATGCGTTCTACGCGGCGCATCGCGAATTGTTCGACGCCATCATGCCGGAGACGCCGTGCCTGCTCCTCAGCTTGGACGTCGTCGCCGACCGCTACCGGGAACTGCGGGCGGGTCTGCCCGACGCCTCCGTCTACTACGCCGTGAAGGCCAACGCCGATCCGGAACTGCTGCGGCACCTGGTGGGACTCGGGTGCGGCTTCGACGTGGCCAGCGTCGGGGAGGTCGACGCCTGCCTGACCGCAGGCGCCGACCCGGCGTCGATCTCGTTCGGCAACACGGTGAAGAAAGAGTCGGCGATCCGCCACGCCCACGAGCGCGGCGTCCGCCTCTACTCGGTGGACTCCGCGGCGGAGCTGGAGAAGGTCGCGCGAGCCGCGCCCGGCGCCGAGGTCTGCTGCCGCTTCACCGTCCGCACGACCGGCGCGCAGTGGCCGATCAGCCGGAAGTTCGGCTGCACCGAGGAGGACACCGTCGAGCTGCTGCGCGACGCGGTGGCGCTGGGGTTGACGCCGCGCGGCACGACGTTCCACGTCGGGTCCCAGCAGCGCGAGCCGGACAGCTGGGCGACGGGTGTCGCCGCCGCTGCGCGCGTCTCCGCCAAATTGGCCACCGAGGGGATCGAGCTGGACCTGCTCAACCTCGGTGGTGGGCTACCGGTCCGCTACGAGGGCACCGTGCCGCCGCTGGAGACCTACTTCGCGGCGATCGACCGGGCCGTCTCCGAGTCCTTCGCGACCCGGCCGGCCCTGATCGTCGAACCGGGCCGGTACCTGCCCGGCGACGCCGGGATGATCCGCTCCGAGGTCGTGCTGGTCACCGAGCGGGAGGACGGCTTGCGCTGGGTCTACCTCGACGTGGGCCGGTACAACGGCCTGATCGAGACCGATGACGAGGCCATCGCCTTCCCCGTGGTCGCGGTCCGCGCCGACGGCCGGTTCGCCGACGAGAGGGCTCCCGTCGTGCTCGCGGGGCCGACCTGCGACAGCACCGACATCCTGTACGAGCGCACACCGGTGTGGCTCCCGGTCGACCTGAGGCCGGGCGACCACGTCGACATCCTCGCGACCGGCGCCTACACGACGCCGTACGCGTCCGTCGGTTTCAACGGCTTCCCACCACTGCCCACCCACTGCTTCGGCACCCGCGGCCGCTGAAACCCGGACCACGCCGAAACGCCCCCGGAAGGAGTCGCCGATGTCCGACGAGTACACCTGGGCGTTCGACGGGAAGCGCTACCGGATGCACCGCTTCCCGGAGGAGGTCGAGCGCGGCATCAAGAAGCTCAACCGCAGCGACAACTGGCACGCCGCGCTGGCGTGGCTGGAAGACGTCGCCTGGATGGTCTTCTGCGCTTGGCTGTGCCTCGGCGTCTCCTACTGGTTCTACCCCTTGGCGGTGCTCGTGATCGGCGCACGCCAGCGCGGGCTGTCGACCATCCTGCACGACTGCGCGCATGGCATCGGCGCCTCGAACCGCAAGGTGCAGATGTTCGTCGGCACGGTGCTCACGGCGTACCCGATCTTCCAGCAGCACTACGCGTACAAGATCTCGCACGTGTTCACGCACCACCCCAAGCTCGGCAATCCCGAGGGCGACCCGGACCTGAGGTTCTTCATCGAGCAGCGGGCCTACGAGATGTCCTCGCCACGCGCGTACGTGCTCCGCACGGTCGTCATGCCCTTGTTCGGGACACAGACGTGGGCCTACCTGAAGTACCTCGTGCGCAACCGGTACCGGCTGCTCAAGCAGGGCCACCTGCGGGCCGCCGACGTGCCGCGGACCCCGGTTCCCCGGCGCAAGCGGGTGCTCGACCGGGTCGGCTTCTGGGTTTTCTGGACCTCCGTCGTGTCGGTGTGCGCGACGCAGGGCTGGGGGTTCGAGCTGCTGTTGTTCTGGGTGGTCCCCTACCTCACCAGCTTCCAGATCCTGGGTTGGTACATCGAGCTGTCCGAGCACACACCGCTGGTGCGTGACTCCAACGTGGACCTCTACATGACCCGCAACCGCAAAAGCCGCACGTGGGAGAAGTTCCTCACCGGCATCCACAACGACAACTACCACCTCGAACACCACCTCGACCCGCGAACGCCGTTCTGGCGCCTGGCCGAGGCACGGCGGGTACGGCTGGCCGACCCGGACTACGCGGCGGTGGACCGGCAGTTGGGCGGCCTGTTCACCAGGGGACCCGAGGGGCAGCAGAGCGCGATCGGCGCCATCGTCGAGTCGATGACGCACGAGGCGGAGCAGCCGCATGTCGCTGCCTGAGCGGCCGGGTGCGGCCGGCAAGGTCTACCGGCGGGTGGAGTCGGGTGTCGTGCACGGCGGCGCCGAGCTGCGCATGGGCCTCACCGACCCGGTGGTGACGCCCATCTTCCAGACCGCGGCGTACGAGCTGCCCGACGTGGGCACGGCGGCGGACATCTTCGACCTGCGCGTGGACGGCCACGCTTACACGCGGTTGAACAACCCGACGTGCGACGTGCTGGAGGCCAGGATGGCCGCCGTGGACAACGCCCCGGCGGCCCTCGCCGTCTCCTCCGGTCAAGCTGCGATCACCCTGGCGTTGCTCAACATGTGCCAGGCGGGCGACAACCTGGTCAGCTCCAACGAGCTGTACGGCGGCACCTGGAACCTCCTGGCCAACACCTTCGCCAGGTTCGGCATCGAGACCCGGTTCGTGAGCCCGGACGAGCCCCGCAACTTCGCCGACGCCACCGACTCGCGGACCCGCTGCTACTTCGGCGAGACCCTGCCCAACCCGAAGCTGCGGCTGTTCCCGGTGGAGGAGGTGGCCGGCATCGCCGAGGAGGTCGGCCTGCCGCTGGTCCTGGACAACACCATGCTGCCGCTGGTGTGCCGCCCGCTCGAGCTCGGCGCGCACATCCTGGTGTACTCGGCGACGAAGTACATCGGCGGTCACGGCAGCGCGCTGGGCGGCCTGATCGTCGACTCCAACCGGTTCGACTGGGCACGGCACGCACGGCGGCACCCGCTGCTCACCGCGCCGGACCCCGCGCACGGCGACGTGGTGTGGACCGAGGCCGGCGCCGGCCTGGGCAGCTCGCTCGGGCGCAGCCCGTTCCTGCTCAAGGCCCGCGAGACGCTGCTGCGCGACCTCGGACCGTGTCTCAGCCCGTTCAACGCGTTCCTGCTCATCCAGGGCATCGAGACCCTGCCGCTGAGGATGCGGGCGCACGGCGAGAACGCCGAGGTGGTCGCGCGCTACCTCGTCGACCAGCCGTCGGTGGTGTCCGTGCGCCACCCCTGTCTCGGCGACGACGGGGAAGTGGCGCGGCTGCGGCGCTACACCGGCGGCAACGGTGGCCCGCTGGTGCAGTTCGAGCTGGCGGGCGGGCTGATCGCGGGCACGCGGTTCATCGAGGCGTTGCGGATGATCTCGCACGTGACCAACATCGGCGACGTGCGTTCGATGGCCACTCATCCGGCGTCCACGACGCACGCGCAGCTGCCCGCGAACGACCGGCTCGCCGCCGGCGTGTCACCCGGGTCGATCCGGTTGTCCATCGGCCTGGAGCACGTGGACGACCTCATCGCCGACCTCGCGGGCGCGCTGGCGGTGGCCGGGTGACGGACCGGCCGTTGGTCGCCCTCGCGGCAGCCTCGGAGAGGGTGGACGGCGTGCCGCACGTGGCGGTGCGCGAGGTGTACGTCCGGGCGTTGGAGCAGGTGTCCGGCTGCGCGGTCGTGGTCGTCGGCGGACCGGCACCGGCGCTGGCACACGTGGTGGACCGGTTCGACGGCGTGGTGTTCGGCGGGCACCAGAGCGACGTGCTGCCGCGCTGGTACGGCGGCGGACCCGAACGGGGGCGGGTGGACCCCCACCGGGACGAACTGGCGCTGAACCTCATCCCCGCCGCATTGCGGGCGGGGGTGCCGGTGCTCGGCGTATGCCGGGGCCTCCAGGAGCTGAACGTCGCGCTGGGCGGCACCCTGCGCGACGTCGACGGGCATGCCGAGGACCCCTTGCTGCCCAGGAACGACCAGTACCTGCCCGCGCACCCGGTGACGCTGGCCGCGGGCGGTGTGCTGCGCGGGATGCTCGACACACCGAGCGTCGACGTGAACTCACTTCACCACCAAGCTGTCGACCGGCTCGCCCCCGGCCTCCGGGTCGAAGCGGTCGCGCCGGACGGCGTGGTCGAGGCGGTCTCCACCGGCGGTCCGGCGTTCGGCCTGGCCGTGCAGTGGCACCCCGAGTGGTACGCGACGACGGACGACGTGTCGGTGGCGTTGTTCAGGGGGTTCGGTGCCGCCGCCGCGGCGCACGCGGCGCGGCGCGCGGTCGTCTAGCGGGGAAGCGGCTCCCGTACCCGGAGGTCGGCGACGGCGACGGCGAGGAACAGCGCTGTGACGACCGCCAGCGCGAGCATCAGGCCGTCCGGCGGCAGCAGGTTCATCGCGGCGCTGCCCACCGTCGGGCCGACGAGGCTGCCCAGCGCCCACAGCACGGTGGCGCCCGCGTTCGCGTCGATCAGGTCGTCCGCGGTGAAGTCCCGGCCGATGCGCACCAGCCCCAGCGTGTACACGCCGCCCGCCGCGCCGCCCAGCACCACCAGGGCGGGCCACACCGCGTGAGGCACGCCCAGCAGCAGCGGCATGCACAGCGCCGGCAGCAACACCGCCACGCCGCAGCCCACGTGGAGCAGTCGGCGGTCCACGCGGTCCGACCACCAGCCCAGCGGCACCTGGAGCAGGGCGTCCCCGGCGAAGACCGTGCCCACCATGAGCACGGCGATCGCCTCCGTGTGGCCGTAGGCCATGCCGTACAGCGGCAGCAGGGCCAGCACCGCGCTGTCGAAGAACGAGAACATCAGCACCGCCAGGGCGATCGTCGGCGCCGACCGCGCGAACACCACGATCCGGCTCGGGCTGCCCGCGCGGAACGAGTCGACCCCGCACGAACTGGCGGCCAGCAGGAGGACCCCCGGCACGTGGGTCAGCACGGCGACGAGCAGCGACCACTGCGCGGCCGAGCCGAACAGGGCCAGCAGACCGGGACCGGATACCTGGCACAGCGTGAAGACCGACGTGTAGACGGCGATCCAACGGCCGCGCGTGGCCTCCGCCGTGATGGCGTTGATCCAGGTCTCCCCCAGCACCAGCAGCAACCCGGCGAACACGCCCACGGCGAACCGGAGCACCAGCCACGCCGGGACGCTGTCGGTCACCGCGAGCAGCCCGGTGCTCACCCCTGACCCCGACATCCCCACGAGCAGCAGCGGCTTGACCCGCCACCGCCACGTCAGCGGTCCGAGGCAGAGCACCGCGGCGAGGATGCCCACCGCGGGCAGCGCCGCGGCCGTGCCGATCAACGCCGCCGACGCGCCGCCCGCGCTCAGCCGCAACGAGATCAGCGGGACGGTGAGGCCGGTGACCAGGCCGACCACGGCGACGGTGCAGATCGCGGCGACGGGTTCCCGGCGCCTGCTCAGCACGGGCCGCTCCGCGGTGCGACCAGGTGCAGGTAGATGTCGCGTTGCGGCAAGGTCGCGCCCGGCAGCCGGACACCGTCCACGTACAGGCAGGACGCGGCCGGGCCGCGTCCGCCGTACGGGAGGTGGCCCCGCTCGGTCAGGTGCAGGTCCGTGTCCCACAGGATCGAGTCCGCGTCGTGCAGGGGCGTGTCGAGCAGCGACTTCACGTACGGGCTGTCGCCGAACACCGAGATGTACATGGCGTTGGCCGCGTAATGCCGGTCCTCGAAGTACCGCGCGAGGTCGGCGTCCCCGTCGTAGGGCTGCAGGAAGAACACCGGGGCGAAGAACTCGTTGAAGTTGCCGCCCAGCGTCAGGTCCTTCTCGAACACGGCGGGCCTGATCAACCCGCTGACGGGGTTGACCTCGCCACCGTGGACCCAGTGGCGGCGGTCGTCGCGGAACCTCCGGACCATTTTCACGGCGTGGTCCGGATCGGTGTTCGGGCCCACCAGGTTGTCCGGGTCGGCGTAGGGCCCGATGCGGTGCTCGACTGCACGCAGCCGCGCCAGCAGGGTCTCGCGGAACTCCGCCAGGCGGTCGCGGTGGACCAGGAGGGCGTTCGGCCCGGCGCAGTCCTGTCCCTGGTTGTACAGCACGACCCGCAGTGCGCAGGTGACCGCGAGGTCCACGTCCGCGGTCTCGGTCACCACAAGCGGGTTGTGACCGGAACCGTTGAGGATGAACAGGGTTCGCCGCGGGAACGACTTGCGGACCTTGCCGGCGTTCTCCGGTGTGCCGGTGAACACCACCGCGTCCGTGCGGTGCGCCCGCTGCGCGACGAACTCCTCCTTGCCGTCGTACGACACGTGCAGCTCGGGGAAGTGCGTCGTGAGGTCCAGCACGTCGGCCAGCACCCGGTAGTGCGGGTGCATGACCGTCGGCGGGCGGAGCGCGGTGTCCTCGGCCATGAGGGACGGGACGACCCCGAAGCACACCGTGGCGTACAGCGGCTGGTTCAGCGGCAGGAACGTGGTCACCGCGCCCACCTTCGCGCGGAAGTAGTCGCGGTTGAGGTGCAGGTTGTCCAGCAGGTCGACGGACCGCTCGATCTCGTCGAGCGCCACGTTCGCGCACTGGTAGCCGGACAGGCCGCGCACGATCGCGGCGGTGCGTTCCCTCAGGAGCGCGGCGAACAGCCTGGCGCGCTCCCGCACTTCGACGAAGTCGATCGGGGTGAGCCCGCTGCTCACCGGCCGCTCGCGGGCCTGTGCGCCGCGGGACAGCACGTCCCGCACCAGTGCGAGCGAACGCTCGGCGCCGGCGATCGTCAACCACGTGGCCAGCTTCGGCCCGCGCGGCCTGCCGAGCAACACCGAGTACAGCGAGCGGTAGGAGGGGGCGTGGCCTCCGAGCGCGTCGCGCAGGAGCCGCCCGGGATCGGCGTGCGGTGCGGCGGCCAACGCGTCCGCCAGCCTGCGCAGCACCGCCGCCGTCTCGGCGTCGGGGACGACCGGCTCGGGCTCGGGACGGGTGCGCAGGTGGTAGCGCCACGCCCGCGCCACGAGTTCCGGAGCCGGACGGCGTGCCGAGGGGAACGTCCGCTCGACGAACGCCGTCGCGCCGTCCAGGTCCAGTGGCGCACAGGCCGCCAGGACCCGCACCAGCGTGCCGAACCCCGGTCCTCCGGGTGGCGTCGTCACACCGATCCTGCGCAGGCGCAACCGCGCCCCCGCACCACCGCGTTCGCCCTGCCGCACCTCGTGGCGCACCGCGTCGTTGATGCGCGGTACCGACGGGAGGTCGATCCGGCGGGGCCGGCGGGGCTTGCGGTACAGCAGCAGCCGCAGGGCGTCCGGCGTGAGGCAGTCGAGGGCCTCCGAGAGCGGGAACCCGTTGCCGACGCTCTTGGAGATCTTGCGGCCGCGCTCATCGACGAACAGGCCGTACTCGTAGAGGACCGGCGGTGTGCGGTGCAGCCGGTCGAAGATCTGCCGGAGGACGTGGGCCGAGCCCGCCAGGTCCTGCCCGTGCATCTCGTAGGCGATGTCGCCGCTGAGCGAGCGCAGCGCCCAGTCGGCCTTCCACTGGAACTTGCACCCGCCGCCGAGCGCGGACACGGTCACGCGCTCGCCGATCGGCTCGTCCGGGTAGTACTCGCGCGGTTCGAGACCATGGGCCACTCCCGGACGCTGTACCACCACGTCCTCCGGGATTTCGTAGGCGATGGTGCCCGCTTTCGCGTCGACGTCGACCACCCGGATGTGCTCGATGACCCGTCCCGTGAACGGCGATAATGGCATCACGAAACTGTAGGACTTCCGGCGCAAGGCCCCCACCGAACGCCCGATGAGCGTGTTGATTCCTTCGAAGTCGGCCAAGAAGGTGCGAACCGTCGAATCGTGCGCACCCCCGTGGTAGAGGTCGGAACTGCGCACCAGCTCGCAGTCGACCTCCACCAGGTCGAGCATCCGGCGCAACCTCCCGATCATGTTCTCGGCGAGGCTGCTCGCGTCGCCGAAGGGATCCGGAACACGGTGCAGCGGCAGCCCCACGTACTTGCCGAGCATACCCTGAGCTGGTAAATTATCCGGAATCCTGCGGAGCGCGTCCATGTCGTCGGCGACCACGACGATCCGCGTGGCACGGCCGGAGAACTCCTCGAACGATTGCCGGACAAAGGACGTCCTGACGACTTCGGCCACCGTTCCGACGTGCGGCAGACCGGACGGGCCGAAGCCCGCTCCGAAGACCACCGCCCCGGTTCGCCGATCCTTCGCGTCGAGCAACGCGGCAATTTTCCCCGCTTCATCCGCACACCAATCGTGCGCACTGGAACCCAGTCGCGATGACATGGAAATTTCCCCCCGATGGCGAATACAGGGACCAGTCAGGCTGCACATTCACAGCCCCGCCGATCACTATTTCGAACCTAGCGGCTCGGAGAAGATTAGGAACCGTCATTCGGACGCATGATCACTCAGGCGTCCGGATGCAGCCGCCGAGGAGCGACGCCGCGACGGCGGAACCCGACGGCGCGGTACGACCCACGGGCCTCGCGCCTGCCGACGACTTCAACCACGCCCGTCGAGCCCACGCGGAGCACGAGGGATGCCGGCGGGATGCGGGATGCGGGCACAGGCCGGCGGCGACATCGACCGACACGGCACCACGACCGACTACGCCACCACGCCCGAGCCCGTGGGGTGCCAGGACCCCGCCCTGACGGCTTCACCGGATTCCGCTCGTCCTCATCCAGGAGGCCGCAGGTCCGAAGGCCCGGGGCCGGCGCCCCCCTGCTGTTGCGGTGTCGGTTCACGTGCCAGGTCGGCGTTCAGTAAAGCGTCAGCGACCCCGAGGGGCCTCGACCGCACGACCACGATGCTGCCGAGAAAATCGGTCGCGGTGCCGGTCACAGCGGCGACGCCGGTAGCGCCCACGCCGGCCCCAGCCCTCGTTGCGGCCACCTCGACGATCGGCGGGAAGATCACCCGCACCGAGATGCCGACCCGGGCCACCGACTGGTACAACCACCGCAACGACCCGGACATGACCTGCAGCCAGACCACAGCGACGACAGGCTGCTGTCCTGCAAGATCCGCGGAACGGACGACTGGACGCGCTGCGAACCGCGGTCCACCAAGCGACAGGTGTTCGAAGACGTGCTGCCACCCGGTCGGGGCGTCTACTTCGGACACAAGCTCGACGGCTCGCTCCGGCACCACATCGACGACCCCCACGACGGCGACGGAGGCGACCTGCGCGGCACGAACGCCGTGGACGGCTCCGGCCGGACACAGGTCCTCCTGTCCGCCCAACCGGCCACCGTCACCCAACCCGAACTTCGACAAGCGAAGGTCGCCCACCGAACCCGGTCGATCGTGGAAGCGTCCCTTGGCCAACCAGCGGCACCACAGGGCATCCGGCAGACGCCTCCCCTGGGGAGAGCAGGTGACTTCGCCGAGCAGCGCATCAACGGTATCCCGGGCTGCGAGCCATCGGGTCGGTTCCACCGACCGTGGAACCGACCCGACGTGTCAGAACTTGTAGTACGGACCCGGCGGGCGGGGCGGCACCACCCGCTCAACGCGGCGGCGCCTGCGACGGCGGACGATCTCCGCGGCGATCAGACCGCAGACCACCAGGAAGGCGGCGAAGAGGACCCACAGGAGGACGGTGCCCGAACCGGACCCACCGGCGGGCTGGAACTTGCGAGGGCCGTACGCCTTGCGCAGTTCCTCCTTGGAAGCGGCCCGCGCCTTGTCGTTGACGACGACCACGACGCGGTCGACGTCCTCGGGATAGGTCTCCCAGACCAGGCGGAAGATCTTCTCGCCGTCGTCGGTCCCCCGGTCGGCGGCGTAGGCGGCGACGGCGAGCGTGTCGAAGCCGTTGGAGGTGTTGTGCTCGACGGAAACCCCGGTGTAACCCGCGTCCTGGACGCGGGACCTGAGGTTGGACAGCTCGGCGAGCGAAGTACACCCCACAGCCACCAGGACGCACAACAACACACCCCACAGGCGCGCACGGGCATCTGATTTCACAAGTCCCCCTTGGTGAAGGCACGCCGGATCGCACGGGGAGACCACAGGTCGTCCCGCCGGCGGGCTCGGTCGTCGACAAGGCCGGTTCGAGCGCCCGGACAGCGCCGAACCGGCTTCCGGCCTCTTCGGGCCCGGAAGCCGTACGGGATCAGGCCGAGGGCGTGACGCCGGCCCGGAAAAGGGTGCCCACGACTGGGCGGACACCACGAGCCGCTGCTACGACGGCCGGAACGGGTGTAGAGCGCATGACGGGTCCTCCGGTTCCCACTGCGAACCGAGGTCTCCCCGACCACCGAACACGGTGGCGCCGTGACCGGGTCGCCGCGGAGCGACCGGAATGACGATCACGAACTCAGTGGGTACTCCCCCCTGCCGGCAAAGCATGGCGCACCACCATCACCACGGTCAAAGTGACGCCGATTACCCGCAACCGCGGTAACCCCCACGCCTCCCGGTCATCCACACCCGGGCACAACCGTGTGGCGACGACCGGCCCGCCGGTGATTGGATCGCCGGCGGAAAACGTCCGCGCGGTGGAGGGGACCGGTGTGACGCATGGATGACGACCTGATCGAGCGGTTCGAACCGGCGAACGCGAGCGAGGCGGACCTCGTCGACCACTACCAGGTGGTCGTGGCCTGCCAGGAGTTCGACCGACCCGACGAGCCCCGGTTGACCTACGAGAACGTGATCGGCCGGTTGAGCACCCCGTTCCCCGGTCTGGGACCCGCCGTCCACTGGGTCGCACGGGACGGCGGCGGCGTGGTCGGCATCGCGAACGCCCACTTCCCGGACACGGAGAACACCCACCTGGCGGTCGCCGAGGTGCAGGTCCGACCGGAAGCCCGTCGACGCGGCATCGGCACCGCCCTGCTGACGGCTATCGCCTCGCTGTGCCGAGACAGGGGCCGCGAAACCATCGAGGGCTGGCAGGTCGAAGCCGGCAGCCCCGCGGAGCCCTGGGCCATCGGACTGGGTTTCCGCCCCGTCCGCTCGATCGTGATCCAGGCACTGGAACTCGCCCACGCCGACCGGACGCCGTGGAACGCCGAACCGGCCGCGGGGTACCGGGTCGAGCGGTGGCGGGGCAGCGCGCCGGAGCCACTGGTCGACTCCTACGCCACGGCCCGCGACGCCATCCACGACGCACCCCTGGAGGACAGCGAGTTCGGGAACCCGCGCTGGACACCGGCCGCGGTCCGGCAGCACGAGGCGGACCTGCGCGCGCAGGGAGTCGAGCACCGGGTGGTCGTCGCAGTGCACGAGAAGACCGGCGAGGTGGCGGGTTTCACCGAGATGGTCGTCCCACCCCACCGGAAGAACTGGGGCTACCAACTCGACACGGCCGTGCTCGCCGCGCACCGCGGACGCGGACTCGGCCTGGCGGTCAAGGCGGCGATGGCGAAGTGGGTGGTCGCCGACCACCCCGAGCTGGAGCGGTTCCAGACGTCCACGGGTCGTGAGAACACCCACATGATCCGGGTCAACCACCAGCTCGGCTTCGCCACCGTCCGAACGCTGGTCGCGATGAACCGCGACGTCACCGGCCTGCTCCCGGACGACTCGCCGACCGGATCGTGAGGCACGGGCGACCCGAGGCGCGTGCCGCCACCACCAGCCTCTCGGGTGATCTCATCGACGAGTTCAGATGCGCTGCTTGACCGGCAGCGACAACCTTCGAGCTGAGGTCGGCCCGTTCGCCGGACCGGCCGTTGTGGCAGGTCGCCCGCGAGCCGGGAATGAACCACGAAACTCCGCACAACCGTGTTCGCACCCCACGCGAAGCCCGCGTCGGCCGTCGCCAAGCTCTCGTCCTCGTGGCGTGAAATTCCGTGCCCGGCTGTTCATACACTTGGCGTAAGTCTACACTGAAGTAATCATAGAAATTTAACGAAGTCTGCCCCGGGACGGCGGGTCACGGCGCGAGTCCTGAACCCGGACCGCGTGCACCAGGACGTCGACGGACTCCGGTGGCGTGGCCGGTTCCGCTCCGAAGACGTCGCGCGCCCGGAGCGGAACCGTCGTGGTGGCCTACGTGTCGGGACGGGCGCGGCGGCGCACGCGGCGGTCTGCCCGGCACCCCGGGCAGGACGCGTGAGGGGCAGGCCGCTTCACACCGTCGTGTCGGCGCTCGCCCGGCGTCCGGCCGTCCGCGTCACCGTGCCGTGCAGGTCGGGGACAGCGAGCCGGCGCTGCCGGTGGCCTGGAACCCGAACTCGACCGACTGCCCCGCCGCGACGTTGCCGTTGTAGTCGACGTTGGTGAACGTCACCGTGCCGCTGCTGCCGGAGCGGTTGGAGCTCCACTGGCCGGTCACCGTCGCCCCGCCGGGCAGGGGCACCGAGACGGACCAGCCGTTCAACGCGGACGACCCGGCGGTGACCTTGACGTTCGCGACGAAACCGCCGTTCCAGCTGTTCAGGCCCACGGTCGCGGTGCAGCCGCCGGGGCCGGGGTCCTGCGACGTGGTGGTGGTAGTGGTGGTCGGACCGGTGGGCCCCGCGGCGTTGAGGGCGTTGAGGACGGAGGTGTAGGCGGCCTTCTTGTTCCCCGAGCCGTCGAACAGCAGCGGTGAGTCGCCCGGGTAGCGCCACGAGTCGGTGTCGCGGACGCCCCACACGGTGATGCCCGTGCAGCGCGCGACGGCCAGGCACGCCTGGGTGACCCGGCGGTAGTTGTCGGCCTGCTGGCTGCCGGAGCCGGCGATGTCCAGCTCGGTGATCTGCACGTCCACGCCGAGGTCGGCGAAGCGCTGGATCGTGGTCTGGTAGTCACCGGGGATGCTCGTGCCGAAGTGGGACTGCAGCCCGACGCAGTCGATCGGGACGCCGCGGGACTTGAAGTCCTGGACCATCCGGTACACGCCTTGGGTTTTGGCGGCGGCCCAGCTGTCGGTGTTGTAGTCGTTGTAGCAGAGCTTCGCGCCGGGGTCGGCGGCGCGGGCGGTGCGGAAGGCGACCTCGATCCAGTCGTTGCCGGTGCGCTGGAGGTTGGAGTCGCGCCGGCCGCCGCTGCCGCCGTCGGCGAACGCCTCGTTCACCACGTCCCACGCGTAGACCTTGCCCCGGTAGTAGGACGCGACCTTGGTGATGTGGTTGACCAGCGCGGAGCGCAGCGCCGAGCCCTCCATGCGCTGCATCCAGCCGGGCTGCTGGGCGTGCCAGGCCAGGGTGTGGCCGCGCACGCGCTTGCCCTGGTTGCGGGCGTGGTTGACGATCCGGTCGCCGTTGGCGTAGCTGAACTGGTTCTGGTTCGGCTCGGTGGCGTCCATCTTCATCTCGTTCTCGGCGGTGACCATGTCGAACTCCCGGTTGAGGATTCCGACGTAGGTCGAGTCGCCGAGCCGGCCGGCCGCGACGGCGGTGCCGAAGTAGCGGCCGCTCTGGGCCGCCGACGCGCCCAGCGTGCTCGCGGCGTTGGCCGAGGTGGCGGTCAGGACCGCGGTGCCGCCGGCTGCGGCGGCGACCAACGTCGTCACGAGCGCCACTCGTGACACCGACTTCGTTGTCAGTTTCATGTGTCCGGTGCTTTCTGCGCAGCACCCGCCTTCACGGGCGGGCGCGGTGGGTGGAACCGTCCGGATCGGGACGTTCGTCCGCTGTCGCGGTGGGCGGTCGGGGTCGCGCGCCGGGTCGTGCCGCGCTCGCGGTCGCGGGGTCCGCCGCCCGCAGGTCCGCTACCCGCCGGTCCGTCGATGCCAGTGTTACCGCAGGATGTTCACGTTCACAAGATATGACCGCCCGCATCGGTGTCGAATTACTCCCTATAGAGCAACCTGGAAACTTTAGCTATTTTTAGCTGCGACGGAGCCGACTGTCGAATCATTCGACTGCTTCCGTTTCGCCGCACAACATAAAGTTAGCGCTCACATTTATGCCCTTCACCGGAAGACCGCGGTTCCACGGGTCGCTCTGATGACCACCGGGACCGTCCACTCCTGGGACCTCGCCACCGCCGTGGACGGCCCCGACACCCGGTTCGTCGTCTTCACCGCCGGGTGCCCGCTGCGCTGCCTGTACTGCCACAACCCGGAGACCCGCTTCGAGCGGTACGGGCGGCGCGTCACCGTGGACGACCTGGTGGCCGAGATCGCGAAGTACCGCCGCTTCATCGAGGTGGCGGGCGGCGGCGTGACCATCAGCGGCGGCGAGCCGTTGCCGCAACCGGCGTTCACCGCGGAACTGCTGCACGCGGTGAAGGGCATGGGCCTGCACACCGCCCTGGACACCTCCGGTCTCCTGGGCGCGCGTGCGTCGGACGAGCTGCCGGCCGACACCGACCTGGTGCTGCTGGACATCAAGTCCTGGGACCCGACCACCTACCGGCACGTGACGGGTGGTGAGGTCGCGCCGACGCTGGAGTTCGCCCGGCGGTTGGCCGACCTGGGCAAGCCGATGTGGATCAGGTTCGTCCTGGTGCCCGACCTGACCGACGACCCGGCCGACGTCGAGGGCGTCGCGGCCTTCACCGCCACGCTCGGACCGGCCCTGGAACGCGTGGACGTGCTGCCGTTCCACAGGATGGGCGCGCCGAAGTACGCGGCCATCGGCCTGCCCTTCCTGCTCACCGACACCCCGGTACCGGACGCGGAGCTGGGCGAGCGGGTGCGCGGGCAGTTCACCGCGCACGGGCTGCGGGCGTGAACCGCCCCGCCGACCCCCATCACGGGACGTAGGAGGTCCGCGACCCCGGCACCCGGCCGGGGCCCGAACCCGTCGATGGGCGGGCACCCCCTGAACGGCCACTCCCGACCGTCATCCCCGAGGGCACCCCATCGGAGTGCCTCCGCGGCGGAAGTGCGCTCCTGGTCGGTCGACATTGCGGACCCGGCACGAGGGCAGCGTCCGCCGCCTGGTCATCAAGAACGACAAGGGCCACACCGTGATGGAGGTTCCGCTGACGGCGGGGGTCGTCGCGGCGGTCGCCGCTCCGGTCATCACGGCGGTCGCCGCGATCGCGGCCGTGGCGAGCGAGTGGTCGATCGAGGTGGACCGGCGCGAACCCGAGGTGGGGGGAACACGGGTCGGAGGTGGAGCACCACGAGCCGCCGACGGTGTAGGTGATCGGTCGAGCGGGGGGCGTGTCGGACGACGCGCCCCCCGCTCAACCGCGTGCCGGAACGCTCCGCAGGGCCTGGCGGACGCCGGCGGCGATCTCGACGTCCTCCCGGGCCCCGACGACCCAGGCGGAGGCGGTGGAGGCGTCCGAGGTGATGCGGGTGTCGCCGTGCGCGGCGGCGTTGCGGGCCGGGCTCGGGCGCAGGCCGAGGAACGCGAGCCCTTCGACGGCGCGGGTTCGCACGATCGGGTCGTGTTCGCCGATACCACCGGTGAAGACCAGCACGTCCAAGCCGCCCAGTGAGGCGGCCATCGCGGCGATGCCCTGCCGCAGGCGGTGGGTGAAGACGTCGAGCGCCAGGCCGGCGTCCGCGGAGCCGGTCGCGATGGCGGCGTGGACGTCGCGCAGGTCGGCGTGGCCGGAGAGGCCGAGCAGGCCCGAGCGGTGCGCGAGGCCGTCGGCGAGTTCGCCGGGGGTGAGGTGGTCGAGCAGGTGCAGCAGCACGCCGGGGTCGAGGTCGCCGCTGCGGGTGGCCATGGGCAGGCCGCCCAGCGGGGTGAAGCCCGTGGTGGTGTCGACCGCGCGACCGCCGCGGACGGCGGCCAGCGAACACCCCGCGCCCAGGTGACAGGTGACGACGCGGGCACCGGGCAGACCCGTCAGCTCGGTCGCGCGGCGGGACGCGTAGGCGTGCGACAGGCCGTGGAAGCCGTAGCGGCGCAGGTCCCAGCGGGCTCGCCACTCCCCCGGCAGCGGGTAGGTCGAGGCCGCCGGGGGCAGGCCGGCGTGGAAGGCGGTGTCGAAGCACGCGACGTGCGGCACGTCGGGCAGCAGCGCCCGGGCCGCGTCGATGCCGGCGAGGGCGCGGGGCTGGTGCAGCGGGGCGAGGTCGGTGAGCGCGGCGATCCCCCCGCGCACCTCGGACGTGACGACGACCGGCGCGGTGAAGCGGGTGCCGCCGTGGACGACGCGGTGCCCCACGGCGTGCACGGGCGGCAGGTCGGACCCCAGGTCGGGGGTGTTCCCGTCCCACCGCTCGACGTGGTGCTCGGCCAGGACCGCGTCGTCCCGGCCGAGCACGGTCAGCTTCAGGCTGGAGGAGCCCGCGTTGACCACCAGCACGTTCATCAGTACGGCCAGGTCCAGTCGCGGACCTCGGGCAGGTCCTCGCCGTGCTCGCGGATGTGGGTGTGGTGGCGGGCGCGCTGGTCGGTCATGCGCTGGCGCAGGCCGGCGGCCTTGACGCCGAGCCCGGGCACGCGGTCGAGGACGTCGACGACCAGCCGGTAGCGGTCGAGGTCGTTGAGCACGAGCATGTCGAACGGCGTGGTGGTGGTGCCCTCCTCCTTGTAGCCGCGCACGTGGATGTCGCGGTGGTTGGTGCGCCGGTAGGTCAGGCGGTGGATCAGCCACGGGTAGCCGTGGTAGGCGAAGATCACCGGCTTGTCGGGGGTGAACAGGGCGTCGAACTCGCGGTCGGGCATCCCGTGCGGGTGTTCGGTGTCGGGTTGCAGGCGCATGAGGTCGACCACGTTGACCACGCGCACCTTCAGCTCGGGCAGGTGCTCGCGCAGCACCGCGGCGGCGGCCATGACCTCCAGCGTCGGGGCGTCGCCGGCACAGGCCAGCACCACGTCCGGCTCGCCCGTGCCGTCGTCGGTGCCGGCCCACTCCCAGATGCCCGCGCCGCGCGCGCAGTGCAGCGCCGCTTCCTCCGGGCTGAGCCAGTCGGGCGTGAAGTTCTTGCCCGCCACGACGACGTTGACGTAGTCGCGGCTGCGCAGGCAGTGGTCCGCCACCGACAGCAGGGTGTTGGTGTCGGCGGGCAGGTAGACGCGGACGACCTCGGCCTTCTTGTTCATCACGTGGTCGATGAAGCCGGGGTCCTGGTGGGAGAAGCCGTTGTGGTCCTGCCGCCACACGTGCGACGAGAGCAGGTAGTTGAGCGAGGCCACCGGACGCCGCCAGTCGATGTGCCGGTGCGTCTTGAGCCACTTGGCGTGCTGGTTGAACATCGAGTCCACGATGTGGATGAACGCCTCGTAGCAGTTGAACACCCCGTGCCGCCCGGTGAGCAGGTAGCCCTCCAGGAACCCCTGGCACAGGTGCTCCGAGAGCACCTCCACCACGCGGCCGTCGGTCTCCAGATGCTCGTCGGTGGGCAGCTTCTCGGCCAGCCACTGCTTCGCGGTCACCTCGAACACCGCGTCGAGGCGGTTGGAGGCGGTCTCGTCGGGGCCGAACACGCGGAAGTTGCGCTCGGCGGCGTTGAGGGTCATCACGTCGCGCAGCATCCGGCCCAGCACCCGCATCGGTTCCGAGGCCGTGGTGCCGTGCTTGACGACCTCCACCGCGTGGGGCGCCGTGCCCGGCAGGCGCAGGTCGCGCAGCAGCAGGCCGCCGTTGGCGTGCGGGGTCGCGCCCATCCGCAGCTCGCCGCGCGGGGCGAGGGCGAGCAGTTCGGGCGTCGGGCGGCCGTCGGCGTCGAACAGCTCCTCCGGGCGGTAGGAGCGCAACCACGCCTCCAGCTGGGCCAGGTGGGCGGGGTTGTCCCGCACACCGGCCAGCGGGACCTGGTGGGAACGCCACGTGCCCTCCACCGGTACGCCGTCCACCTCGGCCGGACCGGTCCACCCCTTCGGGGTGCGCAGCACGATCACCGGCCAGCGGGGGCGCTCGGTGTTCCCGGCGCGGGCGGCGTCCTTGATGGCGTGGATCTCGTCGAACACCTCGTCGAAGACCCGGGCCATGCGCGGGTGCAGCACGGCCGGGTCGTCGCCCTCCACGTAGTGGGGGGTGTAGCCGTAGCCGCGCAGCAGGGAGTCCAGCTCCTCGTGCGGGATGCGGGCCAGCAGCGCCGGGTTGGCGATCTTGTAGCCGTTGAGGTGCAGGATCGGCAGCACCGCCCCGTCCCGGGCCGGGTTGAGGAACTTCGTGCCGTGCCAGCTCGCGGCCAGCGGACCGGTCTCGGCCTCGCCGTCGCCGACCACGCACGCCACCACCAGGTCCGGGTTGTCGAACGCCGCGCCGAAGGCGTGGGCGAGGGAGTAGCCCAGCTCGCCGCCCTCGTGGATCGACCCCGGCACCTCCGGCGCCACGTGGCTCGGCACGCCGCCGGGGAAGGAGAACTGGCGGAACAGCGCCCGCATCCCCTCCCCGTCGCGGGACACGCTCGGGTGCGTCTCGGTGTAGCTGCCCTCCAACCAGGTGTTGGCGAGCAGCGCCGGACCGCCGTGACCGGGACCGGTGACGAACAGGACGTCCTGCGACCGGGCGTTGATCACCCGGTTGAGGTGGGCGTAGAGGAAGTTCAGGCCGGGCGTGGTGCCCCAGTGGCCCAGCAGTCTCGGCTTGATGTGCGCGGGGGTCAGCGGCGTGGACAGCAGCGGGTTGTCCAGCAGGTAGATCTGCCCCGCCGAGAGGTAGTTCGCGGCGCGCCAGTAGGCGTCGACCAGCTCCAGGTCGGTGGTTCCGGGCTGCGGCATCGCGCTTCTCCTGAGTGGGTGTCGGGTGCTGGGACCGACACTGCCGTCGGGATCGATCCCGCCCCAGGGGCGGCGGTCCCCGCCCGGACAGGGCCCTTCGGCCCTGAGCCGGGTGAACGCGCCGGACGTCCCCGTGGATCGAGGACCTTCGCCCGCGTCGCCCGGCCGTTCCCGGCGAGAGGCTTGGGCCGAGGACGGAAGCAGAGGAGACGAGAGCCATGACAGCGTTCGCCCGCTCCGAGGGAACGGCAGGGGCCGAGGCCCGCACGGTCGCCACGACGGTGACGCGTGCCGACGCCGGGGCCGTCGCGCTCGCGGTCCTGCGGATCACGACCGGGTTCGTGTTCCTCTGGGCGTTCTTCGACAAGCTCTTCGGGTTCGGCTACGCCACCAAGGCGGCCAACGCCTGGATCAACGGCGGGTCGCCCACCAAGGGGTTCCTCGGCCGGGTCGCGGTCGGCCCGTTCGAGTCGGTGTTCCACGCCTGGGCCGGGGCCTGGTGGGCGGACTGGCTGTTCATGCTGGGCCTGCTCGCCATCGGCGTCGCCGTCGTCGCCGGCATCGGCCTGCGCCTCGCCGCCGTCGCGGGGACGGTGATGATGCTGCTCATGTGGGCGGCGGAGTGGCCGCTCGCGAAGTTCACCTCGGCCGGCGAACCGAGCACGTCGACCAACCCGATCGTCGACTACCACATCATCTACGCCGTCGCGCTGATCGCGGTCGCACTCACCGCCGCGGGCGCGACCTGGGGCCTGGGCCGCTGGTGGGCGACCCTGCCGGT